>NZ_JBEYTJ010000014.1:195713-224690 GCF_040642995.1 Nonomuraea sp. NPDC047529
CCGCCCCACCCCCGGCGGCGGGGGGCGCGCGCGCCCGCGCGCGCCGGGACCCGAGACGCCCCCCCGCCGCCCCCCCCCCCGCCCCGGGCGCCCCCCCGGCCGCTCGAACCGGCCGAGCTCGCGAAAGCGCACCTGCCCGGGAGCGCTCTTCGGTTCCGGGCTCGCCGGCGTGGAAGCCCGGGCGGAGGCCGGCGGGGCGGGCGGGGCGGAGGACACGATGGCCGGGCCGGGTGGCGGCGAGGCGGCCGAGCAGGCGGTGAGGGCCAGGAGGAGCACGGCCGCGAGGGGGCGCACGCCGTCCATACTCGCACGCCTGATCGGGGACGTTAAGGTTCAGAGCATGCCTACCGCATTGATCACGGGCGCCACCGCCGGCATCGGCGCCGCCTTCGCCCGCCGCCTGGCCGCCGACGCCTGCTCGCTCGTCCTGGTCGCCCGCGACGAGCGGCGGCTCGTCCAGGCCGCCGACCAGCTCAAGCTCAGGTACGGCGTGAACGTCGAGGTGCTGCCCGCCGACCTGGCCACCGAGGAGGGCCTGGCCAAGGTCGAGTCGAGGCTCCGCGACGGCGTCGACCTGCTGGTGAACAACGCCGGCTTCGGCCACCCCGGCGACTTCCTCAAGGTGCCGGTCGCCGACGAGCTGCGCATGCTCAAGGTCCACTGCGAGGCCGTGCTGCGGCTCACCCTGGCGGCGCTGCCCGCGATGCGCAAGCGCGACCGGGGCGCGGTGATCAACGTGGCGTCGGTGGCGGCGTTCTTCTCGCGCGGCACCTACAGCGCGTCGAAGGCGTGGGTGGTCAACTTCAGCGAGTCCGCGGCCAACGACGTGCGCAACCCGCGGATCAAGATCATGGCGCTGTGCCCCGGTTTCGTGCGCACCGAGTTCCACCAGCGGGCGTCCATGGACACCTCGGGCATCCCCGGGTTCCTGTGGCTGAAGGCCGACAACGTGGTCAGGGACGCCATGCGCGACCTCGCGCTCGGCAAGCGGGTCTCGGTGCCCGACCTGCGTTACAAGGCCATCGTCGCGATCGGCAAGCTGGTGCCGCACAACCTGGCCGGGCGCGTGTCGGCCAGGCTCGGCCGCCGCTGACGCCGGGGCGTACGACAAAGTGGGCCCCCGCCGCGGGAGGGGGTCGCGGTGGGGGCCCGGGACGGCCGTGAGGAACTCACGGCCGGGAACCGGCAGATCCGGCTGGACCTGCTAGCGGTTGGCCTCGTGACCGATGGCCAGGCCGCTCGTCGGGTCGAAGAAGTGCAGGTTGTGCGTGTCCAGCACCAGGTCGATGCGCTGGCCGGGACGCGCGTGGCTGCGGGCGTTGACGCGGGCGGTCCACAGGGACTTGTCGCCCACGAGCGGCAGCGCCGCCTCCTCGTCGTCGCCCGTGTCGGCGGCGGCGACGGTGTCCTTGTGCTCGACCGGCGGGGCGTCGATCAGGAACAGCACGTTGATCTCGGAGCCCAGCTCCTCGGTGACCTCCGCCTTGACGGGCAGGGTGGCCCAGCCGTTGGCGTGGTTGCCGGCCGAGTTGGCGTCCTCGAAGTCGGACGGGCGGATGCCGAGGATGACCTTCTTGCCGATGTACTGGTCGAGGCCCGGCTTGTCGGCGAACGCCGAGTCGGGGATCGGCAGGCTGATGTCGGCGAAGCGCACGGCCGCGCCGTTGTCGCGGACCAGCTCGGCGGTGACGAAGTTCATCGAGGGCGAGCCCATGAAGCCGGCGACGAACAGGTTGACCGGCTTGTCGAACAGGTTCTGCGGGGTGTCGACCTGCTGGAGCAGACCGTCGCGCAGGACGCAGACGCGGTCGCCCAGGGTCATGGCCTCGACCTGGTCGTGGGTGACGTACACGGTGGTGACGCCGAGGCGCTCGTGCAGGGTGTTGAGCGAGGCGCGCATGGAGACGCGGAGCTTGGCGTCGAGGTTCGACAGCGGCTCGTCCATGAGGAAGGCCTGCGGCTCGCGGACGATGGCGCGGCCCATGGCGACACGCTGGCGCTGACCACCGGACAGGGCGGCCGGCTTGCGCTTGAGGTAGGTCTCCAGGCCGAGCATCTTGGCGGCCTCGTTGACCCGCTTCTGGATCTCCGGCTTGGGCATCTTGCGAAGCTTGAGGCCGAAGGCGAGGTTCTCCTCGACCGTCATGTGCGGGTAGAGCGCGTAGTTCTGGAAGACCATCGCGATGTCGCGGTCCTTGGGCGGCAGGTGGTTGACCACCTTGTCGCCGATGGCGATCTCGCCGCCGCTGATGTCCTCCAGACCGGCGATCATCCGGAGCGCGGTCGACTTACCGCAACCCGATGGGCCCACCAGCACCATGAACTCGCCGTCCTTGATCTCAAGGTTCAGCCCGTTCACGGCCTTCACGCCACCGGCGTAGATCTTGTCGACGTTCGTCAGAACGATGGATGCCATGACATTCCTTCGCGCTCCAGGGCGATCGGCCCGGATGTTGGTTCTCGGTTCCCGTGGATACGTTTTCACGTATCTCACCCGAAACGGACATCGGTGTCAAGGGGTACCGCGTGACCAGCCCTTGCGGGAACGGTGACCTTCCAGTGGGACGGAATCCATGATGGAATCGTTTCCATGGAGAAGCGGGCGACGATCAAGGATGTGGCCGAGGCGGCCGGCGTGGGCGTCGCGACCGTGTCCCGGGTGTTGTCGGGCGGCTCGGCCAGCCCCAGCACCAGGGAACGGGTCCTGGCCGTCGCCGCCCAGCTCGACTACCGGCCCAGCGCGCTCGGCCGCAACCTGCGCCAGCGCCGCACCGGCGGCCTCGGGCTGCTCGTGCCCGACCTCACCGACACCTTCTACGGCCAGCTCTCCGAGGGCGTGCTCGCCTGCGCCCGGTCGGCGGGCGAGCCGGTCGTGCTGGGCTCGACGGGCGGCGACCCCGAGCAGGAGGCCGAGCTGATCGGCATGCTCCTCGAACAGAGCGTCGACCGGGTCATCGCGGTGCCCTCCGGCGACGCCGAGACGTGGGCGCCGGTGATCAGGGCGGGCATGACGGTGGTCTTCGCCGACCGCCTGCCGCCCGAGGCCGGACGCGAGGAGGAACACGACCGCGACCCCGCCGAGAGCGCGCTCGACGATCTCATGCTCCTCGACGGCGTGTCCCCCCGGGGGCGCGTCCCCGAGGTCGCCGCGCGTCCGCCGGACGTGCCCGCCGTCCTGGCCGACGACCGCGCCGGCATCCGCACGGCCGTGCGCTACCTCAGGGGCCTCGGCCACCGGCGCATCGCCTTCCTCGGCGGCCCCGGGCACGACCGGCGGGCCGACGCCTTCCGCGAGGCCGTGGGCGCGCCGGTCGACGAGGAGCTGGTGGTCTTCGGCACCGGCAGCCGCGACTCGGCGTACGCCGCCGCCTCGGGCCTGTTCCAGAGCCGTCCCGACCTGTCGGCCGTCGTCGCGGGCGGGAACGTCCTGGGCGAGGCCGCCGTGCTGGCCGCCCGCGAGCTGGACCTGCGGGTGCCGCGGGACGTGTCGCTGGTGATGTACGACGACGTGCCCTGGGCCGAGCTGTGCGCCCCGCCGCTGACCGTGATCGCCCAGCCGGGGCGGGACATGGGGTACCGGGCGTGCGAGCTGGTGCTGCGCGAGGGCACCCGGCGGGCCCGCTCGGTGGTCCTGCCCACCGAGCTGATCATCCGGGGGAGCTGCGGCCCTCGCAGGTGAACGAGGGCTCCCGTACCTCTCAACCCCGTAGTACCTCAGAGCTACGCGGAAGGTGCATCCTCCAGCGGGAAGCCGACTACAAGGCGTGATCCCTACCTTCGGTGCCGGAAGGAAGAACCGGCACGAAAGGGATATCCGCCATGGCCTCGCTCAGGAACCGTCTGCTCGCCGCGCTCGTCACCGCCTCGGTGGCGCTGCCGGCGTCCGGCGCGGGCGGGTCCGCCGGGGTGCCCGCGCCCGTTCCCGCCGCCGTGGCGCCGCTGCGCGCCGCGACCCCCGCCGCGCTCGCCGAGCGGTACGCCGCCGGCCGGACAACCGTCCTGGCCGCCGAGCACACCGCCGCCGCGCGGGGGCACCACCTGCGGGCGGCGGCGCTGCGGGCCATGGCGGAGCCGTCGCGCACGTTCCTGTCCTTCGACGGGCGCGACGGCGGCCGGACCGTGGAGGTCTTCGGCGACCTCGCCACCGCCCGGCGGATCGCCGTCCTGGTGCCCGGCTCCGACACGAACCTCGACCGGTACGGCCTCCTGCGCGCCGGCGCGACCCGCCTGCGCGAGGCGCTCGGGGACGGCTCGGCGGTCGTCGCCTGGGCCGGGTACCGCACGCCCAGCACGCTCAGCCTGGACGTGCTCACGCCCGCGCGGGCCGACGAGGCCGTGCCGGGGTTGCGGGCGTTCGTCCGGGAGCTGCGCGCGCTCAAGCCCGACGCCCGGCTGTCGCTGGTGTGCCACTCCTACGGCTCGGTGGTGTGCGGACGTGCCGCGCCCGGCCTGGACGTGGCCGACATCGTCCTGATGGGCAGCCCCGGCGCGGGCGTCCCCGACGTCGCCGCGATGCGCACCCGCGCGGCCGTGTGGGCCGGGCGCGGCGGCGGCGACTGGATCGGCGGCGTGCCGCACGCGCTGGTCGAGCTGCCGTTCGTCACGTTCGGGCTGGGGGCCGACCCGGTCTCGCCGGGGTTCGGCGCCCGCGTCTTCCCGGCGGGGGACGGCGGCCACAGCGACTACCTGCGGCCCGGCTCCCCCGCACTGACGGCCGTCGCCCGCATCGTCTCCGGAAAGGCCGCCCACGATGGCTGACTCCTCCCTGCCCGGCTCCTCCCTGTCCGACGCCTCCCACCACACGCCCCCTGCCCTGCGCGGCCGCCCGTCGGACGGTCGGCGCGGGCTCGTCG
The DNA here is from genome assembly GCF_040642995.1 of Nonomuraea sp. NPDC047529. NCBI lineage: Bacteria > Bacillati > Actinomycetota > Actinomycetes > Streptosporangiales > Streptosporangiaceae > Nonomuraea > Nonomuraea sp. NPDC047529. The sequence continues at coordinate 200,567 of NZ_JBEYTJ010000014.1, forward strand.
CGCGGATCGAGGCCGGGACGCCGCCGGAGCGCGACCGGGCACTCGACGCCCTGCGGGCCCTGGCCATCCTCGGGGTGATCGCCGGGCACTGGCTGGTGACCGCCGTGGTCACCGACAGCGGCAGCCTGCGCGTCACCAGCCCGCTCAAGGCCCTCCCGCAGCTCGCCCCGGTGTCATGGGCGTTGCAGATGCTGGCGATCTTCTTCCTGGTCGGCGGCCTGGTCGCGGCGAAGGGCTACACGTCGGCGCGGGCGGCGGGCATCGGGTACGGCCCGTGGCTGCGCGGCCGGCTGGGCCGGCTGTTCCGCCCGGCCGCGGTCGTCCTGGCGGTGTGGGCGGCGGCGGCGGTCGCGATGCTCGCCTCCGGTGTGTCGCTGGAGGAGGTCCGGGTGCTGGTCAGGATGGCCGTGGCCCCGATGTGGTTCCTGCTGGTGTTCGCCGCGCTGACGGCGGCCACGCCGCTGGTCGCCCGGCTGCACCCGGTCTGGCCGTTCGCGGCGGTCGTGGTCGCCGACGTGCTGCGGTTCGGGCCCGGCGGCCCGGCGTGGCTCTGGTGGGTGAACGTGGCGGCCGGATGGCTGGTGCCGTACTGCCTGGGCGCGGCCTGGGCCCGTGGGGAGCTGCGGAGCCGGGCCACCGGCTGGACGCTGCTGGCCGGCGGTGGAGCCGGGGCCGTGGCGCTGGTGGTGTGGGGCGGCTATCCGGCGACCATGGTCGGGGTGCCGGGCGCCCCCGTCTCCAATCTGGCCCCGCCCTCGCTCGCGGCCGTCGCCTACGGGCTCGCCCAGTGCGGCGCGGCGCTGCTGCTGCTCGGCCCGCTGCGCAGGCTGCTGCGCCGCCCCGCCGTGTGGGCGGCCGTGGCCGTCGCCAACCTGGCCGCCATGACGATCTTCCTGTGGCACCAGACCGCGTTGATCGTGGTGACCGAGCTGGGCCTGCTGGCGAGCCGGGTGCTGCCCGGCCCGCCGGGCGGCACCCAACTGCCCGGCCCGCCGGGCGGCACCCAACTGCCCGGCCTGCACACGGTTCCCGACGGGTTCGGCTGGCTGGCGGCCCGGCTGGCCTGGCTCCCGGCGTTCGCGGTGGCGCTGCTGGTGTGCTGCGCCGCCTTCCACGCCTACGAACGCCGCGGCGCCCGCTAGAGCCCGCTAGAGCAGCTTCTCGATGGCCGAGACGACGGCCGGGTCGTCGGGGGTGATGCGGGGACGGAAGCGGCCCACGACGTTGCCCTCGCGGTCGAGCAGGAACTTCTCGAAGTTCCACTGGACGTCGCCCGCCGCGCCCTCCTCGTCGGCGGCCTGGGTGAGCTCGGCGTAGAGCGGATGCCGGTCGGGGCCGTTGACGTCGGCCTTGGCCAGCAGCGGGAAGTCGACGCCGTACGTCGCCGAGCAGAACTCCTGGATCTCCTCCGCCGTGCCGGGCTCCTGGCCGGCGAACTGGTTGCAGGGCATGCCGACCACGCTGAAGCCGCGCGGGCCGAAGTCCTGCTGAAGCTTGACCAGGCCGGTGTACTGGGGGGTCAGGCCGCAGCGGGAGGCCACGTTGACCAGGAGCACGGCCTTGTCCCCGGCGAGGTCGCCGAGCGTGGTGGGGTCGTCCGCGAGGGTGCGGAGCGGGATGTCGCGAAGGCTCATGATCTGAAGCTTACAGAACGACGCCGGCCGCAGATTGTGACCTATTCCTCATTTTTCCCCTAAAACCCCTGAATATCCACTATTCGTGATCTTGTAATTTCTCCCGATTTTTCATGGTCAATTAGGAAAGAAGGTCGTTTGTCAGGCAGGGTGACGCGGTCCCCGTCACCTTCGAAAGGGAATCCGCATGCCCATGCTCCGCCGTACCGGTGTCCTGGTCCTGGCCGCCACTCTCGTGGCGGCGACCGGCACCACGGCCGCACAGGCGCAGACCTCCCAGAGCAGCGGCAGGAACAAAGCCATCGCCAAGTCCCTGCTCGCCCAGCGCGGCTGGGGTGCCGCGAGCTACGGCTGCCTGGTCAGACTCTGGGCCAGAGAGAGCGGCTGGAACCACAGGGCCGGCAACCGGTCGGGCGCCTACGGCATCCCGCAGGCACTCCCGGGCCACAAGATGGCCTCCTCGGGCGCCGACTGGCGCACCAACCCGCGTACCCAGATCAGGTGGGGTCTGGGCTACATCGAGCAGCGGTACGGCTCGCCGTGTCGCGCGTGGGCGCACTTCCAATCCCACAGTTGGTACTGAGTCAAACCCCAGGTATGTCCGCGTTTTTCCTCAAGGACATGCCATATGGGCGACGGGCAGGGCAATCCCGGCCCAGCGAGATCGCCTTTTATCCGAATTGAGCGCGCAAACTCCTGTCCTTCGCGTGTCGCGATCGCGGCCCGCGGTCACGGCCCGTAATAGGAATCGTGCTAGAGGACACGTCGTGGCGCCTTCCGGGCCGTCCAGCACGATCGGGCGGTACAGGATCCCGGGGGGCCGCGCGGACCCTCCGCGTCCGAGCCACGGACGCCGGACGGCAGGGCGCCCCCGCGGGGGCGCCCGTCCGCACGCGACCCGGAAGCAAGGATCGCCTTGGACAGCAAACGCGTGCTCAGCGGCACTCTTCTCACTATCAGCGCGTTCGGCGTCACGACCGGTGCGGCCTGGGCGGAGTCCCAGCCACCGATGATCAAGATGCGGACCTGGACAACGTCAGCGCAACCGAAGATCGCGGCCGTGAGGCCCGCCGGAAGAAACAAGAAGATCGCCCTGGGACAGGTCGTCCAGCGTGCGTGGAACTACCGGGAGTTCCGCTGCCTGGACAACCTGTGGACCAGAGAGAGCAATTGGAACCACCACGCGCTCAACAGATCGTCGGGCGCCTACGGAATCCCGCAGGCGCTGCCCGCGGGCAAGATGAGCGGCGCGGGCAAGGACTGGAGGTCCAACCCCGAGACGCAGATCCGCTGGGGCCTGGCCTACATCAAGGGCAGGTACGGCAGGCCCTGCGGCGCCTGGGGGCACTGGAGATCGCACAACTGGTACTGATCTCCCGCTCCGGAGGGTACCCGGGCCCGCCTCGGGTGCCCTCCTACTGGCCCGCGTGCACCGCGATGGCCTGGATCAGCAACTCGACCCCGAACTCGAACTCCGCCTCGTGGTCGCACTCGGTCAGCAGCGGCGCCAGCGCGCTCACCTCGGGGAACAGCGCCGGATCGACCTCGGCGGCCTCGACCGTCCGGCTGTGGACGGGCGCGAACGTGGGCGTCACGCCGACCTCGCGCAGCAGCGAGCCCACGATGAAGGCGATGAACATGCGCAGCATGCGGACGGCGTCCGGCCCGTCGAAGCCCGCGCCGCGCAGTGTGGCCAGCGCCCGCTCGACCGGCAGCAGCCCGGCGTGGGAGTGGAGCTGACGGCTGACCACCACCATGGTCGAGCGCGGATGGTGATGGGCGATCTGCCGGAAGGCGCGGGCCTGCGCCCGCACCCGGTCGGTCCAGTGGGCGTCGGGGTCGTCGGTGAACTCGATCCCGCTCAGCACGCTCTCGGCCACGCCGTTGAGCAGGGCGTCCTTGTTCGGCACGTGGTTGTACAGGGACATCACGCCGACGCCGAGCTCGGCCGCGATGCGGCGCATGGAGACCGCGTCCGCGCCCTCACGCTCGATGAGGTCGATGGCCGCGGCCACGATGCGCGGCCTGGACAAGGGCTCGGTGGTCATAGCTCATTCTATTGACGCACGTACACCGTACGTGCAAGGGTCGAGCCGTGGACGTACACCGTACGTAATCCCCCTCGCGGAGGTCCCTATGTCGACGCACGATCTCTACACCCTCCCCGCCGAGCTCTCCACCTGGGACGTCGGGATGGCCGGCACCAGCCGGTTCACCTGGGAGTACGACGAGGGCCGCGATCGCATGCTGGCCTTGTACCAGAAGGGCAAGGACAAGCAGTGGGACTCGACCAAGCGCATCGACTGGGACCTGGAGGTGGACCCGTACAACGTGCTCGGCATCCCCGACACCACGATCGCCATCTACGACACCCCGCTGTGGCACCGGCTCGGCCCCCAGCAGCGCCAGGACGTCCGGCTGCACGGCGCGGCCTGGCAGTTCTCCCAGTTCCTGCACGGCGAGCAGGGCGCGATGATCTGCTCGGCCCGGATCGTGGAGTCGGTCCCCGACCTCGACTCCAAGTTCTACGCCGCCACCCAGACCATGGACGAGGCCCGCCACGCCGAGACCTACGCCCGTTTCCTCCAGGAGAAGGTGGGCCTGGCCTACCCGATCAACGAGCATCTCAAGGCGCTGCTGGAGAGCACGCTCAGCGACTCCCGCTGGGACATGCCCTACCTCGGCATGCAGGTGCTCATCGAGGGCCTGGCCCTGGCCGCGTTCGGCGTGATGCGCGACATCACCACCAAGCCGCTGCCCAAGCAGATCCTCGCGTACGTGATGCAGGACGAGGCCCGGCACGTCGCCTTCGGCCGCATGGCGCTGCGCGACTACTACCAGAACCTGTCGGAGTCCGAGCTGCGCGAGCGCGAGGACTTCGTCATCGAGGGCTGCTACCTGATGCGCGACCGGCTGCGCGGCGCGGAGTCCTGGGAGCACCTGGGCCTGTCCAGGGCGGAGACCGACGAGGTCATGCGGGCCACCGACCAGTCGGAGTACCTGCGGCTGTTCCGCTCGCTGCTGTTCAGCAGGATCGTGCCGTGCGTCAAGGACATCGGGCTGTGGAGCCCCCGGCTGCAGCAGGCGTACGCCGACATGGGCGTGCTGGAGATGGCCGGCCAGTCGCTCGACGCCCTCATGAAGCAGGACGAGGACATCGCCGACCAGCTGGACGCGGCCCGCTTCGCCGCCGAGGAGTCCGAGCGGCACGCCGAGGTCGCCGACACCATCGCCCTCGGCTCGACCACCCCCTGACCGGCGGCGGGCCGAACGGCCTGACCTCAGCGTCCGCCGTGGAAACGCCGGTGCAGCTCGTGCACCTCGTCGGCCAGCTCGGGGACGGGCCCGTCCACCGTCACGCCCGGCGCGACGGCGTTGACCGGCAGCGTGCTCACCGGCGGCGCCGGCACGCCCAGCTCGCCCAGCCAGTCGGCGAGCTGGGCCGACGACGCCACGTAGACGATGCGTCCCAGCCCCACCCAGGCGTGGGCCGCCGCGCACATCGGGCAATGCTCGCCGGAGGTGTAGACGGTGGCCGCCGCCCGCTCCGGCGGGGTCAGGTTGGCCGCCGCCCAACGTGCCAGCTCGAACTCCGGGTGCCGGGTGCGGTCGCCGCCGGCCACCCGGTTGTGGTCCTCGGCCAGCACGGCGCCGTCCCCGGCGACCAGCACCGACCCGAAGGGCTCGTCGCCCGACTCAAGCGCCTCGGCGGCCAGCTCGACACAGCGGCGCAGGTACGGCAGTTCACTCTGGTCGATCATCACGACTTCCTGTCCGGTGAGAAATGGTGAGCGGAAAGGACAGCCCCGTTGGCCTACGCCGCACCCGAGCCGCAGGTGGACGTGTTGCCCGGCCGCCGCGACGGTGGCGGAGGCGGGGCCGGCGGGCAGGTCATGGGGGTCTCGTTTCCGCACGTTACCTGCAGAAACCCCCACATTTACCGCAAAAAATGGGTTGATCCCACGTATTAACCTGGATGGGATGCCTCCCGATACTGACACACCTCGCCGTCCCCTGCTCTCCTCCAACTCCCTGTGGCGGATGAAGTCCTACCTCCGCCCGTACGCCGCCAGACTGGTGCTCATCTGGCTGGCCGCGATACTCAGCATCGCCGCGAGCATCGCGCTGCCCCTGATCAGTGAGAAGGTCATCGACGGCCCCGTGACGCGGGGCGACTCCGACGGGCTGCTCCCGCTCGGGCTCATCGCCCTGGGCGTGGGCGTCGTGGAGGCCGGGCTGATCTTCCTGCGGCGCTGGACCCAGGTCAAGCCCGTCCTCGGGCTGGAGACCGCGATCCGCGACGACCTCTACGAGCACCTTCAGCGCCTGCCGATGGGTTTCCACGGCGACTGGCAGTCGGGCCAGTTGTTGTCGCGGGCCACGACGGACCTGTCCACGATCCGCCGCTTCCTCGGCTTCGGCATGCTCTTCCTGGTGATGAACGTCCTCCAGCTCATCACCGTGACCGTGCTGCTGCTGAACAAGTACTGGCCGCTCGGGCTGCTGGTGCTGGCCTCGGCCGTGCCGATCGTGTGGACGTCCCTGCGGTTCGAGAAGCGGTACATCAAGATCTCCCGGCAGGTCCAGGACGAGCAGGGCGACCTCGCCACGCTCGTCGAGGAGTCGGCCATCGGCATCCGTACGATCAAAGCCTTCGGCCGCCGCCACCACGTCTACGACCGGTACGACGAGGCGGCCCGCAAGGTGTACGGCAGCTCGGTCGACAAGGCCAACCTGTCGGCGAAGTTCTTCGCCTTCCTCGAAGTGATCCCCAACGTCACCCTCGCCCTGGTGCTGCTGCTCGGCGCCCTCGCGGTGGGCTCCGGCTCGATGACGCTGGGCACGCTGGTCGCCTTCACCACCCTGATGCTCCAGCTCGTCTGGCCGATCGCCAGCCTCGGCTACATCCTGGCCATGGCCCAGGAGGCGATGACCTCCGCCGACCGTGTCATGGAGGTCATGGACACCGTCCCGGCCATCGAGAGCGGCACCCGCACGATCGAGCTGCCCCGCGGCCACCTGCGGTTCGAGGGCGTCGGGTTCACCTTCCCCGGCGCGGACGGGCCGGTGCTGCGGGACGTCTGGCTGGACGTGCACCCCGGCGAGACGGTGGCCGTCGTCGGCGCGACCGGCGCCGGCAAGACCACGCTGACCGCGCTGGTGCCCCGCCTGATCGACCCCACCGTGGGCCGCGTCACGATCGACGGCGAGGACGTGCGCGCCCTCGACCTGACCACGCTGCGCTCGCTGGTGGCCACCGCGTTCGAGGAGCCGACGCTGTTCTCGATGAGCGTGCGCGAGAACCTCATGCTCGGCCGGCTCGACGCCACCGAGGAGGAGCTGGCCGATGCCATCCGCACCGCGCAGGCCGGTTTCGTGTACGACCTGCCCTGGGGCCTCGACACCCGCATCGGCGAGCAGGGCCTGTCGCTGTCCGGCGGGCAGCGACAGCGGCTCGCCCTGGCGCGGGCGGTGCTGAGCAGGCCGCGCGTCCTCGTCCTCGACGACACCCTGTCCGCGCTCGACGTGGAGACCGAGGCGCTGGTGGAGGAGGCGCTGCGGCACGTCCTGCGCGAGGCGACCGGCATCGTGGTCGCCCACCGCGCCTCGACCGTGCTGCTGGCCGACAAGGTGGCGCTGCTGCGCGACGGCACCATCACCCACGTCGGACGTCACCACGAGCTGCTGGCCGACGTGCCCGAGTACCGCGAGCTGCTGGCCCAGGACGCCGACTTCGACCCCTCGGAAGGAGCGCTGCGATGACCACCGCCCCCGTCTCCTCCTGGCGCGGCGTCGCCTCCGAGGAGCAGGACGAACTGCCGGAGAAGGTCTCGGTGCTTCTGCGGGAGCGCTCCCGCAGGCTGCTCGGCGACCTGCTGCGCCCGTACCGCAAGCCCATCGCGCTGCTCACGGCGATCATCGTCGTCTCGAACGCCGCTGCGCTCGCGATCCCGTACCTGGTCAAGGTGGGGATCGACGACGGCATCCCGCCGATGACCAGGGGGTCCGGGCCGGAAATCCTGCTGAGCGTGGTCGGGGTGATCCTGGCCGCGGCCGTCACGCAGGCGCTCACCCGGAAGGCGTTCCTGCGCCTGTCGGGGAAGATCGGCCAGAGCGTGCTGCTGGAGCTGCGCAGGCGGGTGTTCGACCACTTCCAGCGGCTGTCGCTCAGCTTCCACGAGAAGTACACCTCGGGCCGGGTCATCTCCCGGCTGACCTCCGACATCGAGGCCATCTCCGAGCTGCTCCAGTCGGGCTTCGACGGGCTGGTCAAGGCGGTGCTGACGATGTTCGGCACGGCCGGCCTGCTGCTGATCCTCGACGTGCACCTCGGCCTGGTGGCGCTGGTCCCGCTGCCGCTGCTGCTGCTGTTCACGCGGTGGTTCCGGCGCCAGTCGGTGATCGTCTACCGGCGGACGCGGGAGACGGTCGCCCTGGTGATCGTGCACTTCGTGGAGTCGATGACCGGCATCCGCGCGGTGCAGGCGTTCCGCCGGGAGCCGCGCAACCAGGAGATCTTCGCCCAGCTCAACGACGACTACCGGGACGCCAACGCGCGCAGCATGGTGCTGGGCGCGGAGTTCATGTTCGGCATCAAGCTGATCGGCAACCTGACCGTGGGCGGGGTGCTGCTCTACGGCGGCTACCTGGCCATCAACGACGAGGTCACCGTCGGCGTGCTGGCCGCGTTCCTGCTGTACCTGCGGCAGTTCTACGAGCCGATGCAGGAGCTCAGCCAGTTCTACAACACCCTGCAGTCGGCGGGCGCGGCCCTGGAGAAGCTGTCCGGGGTGCTGGAGGAGGAGCCGGGCGTGCCGGAGCCGCGGCGGCCCGAGGCGCTGCCCCAGCCGGCCCGCGGCATGGTCCGCTTCGAGGACGTCCGGTTCGCCTACGTCGAGGAGATGCCGATCCTGCCCGGCCTCGACCTGACGATCCCCGGCGGGCAGAGCGTGGCGCTGGTCGGCGCGACCGGCGCGGGCAAGACCACGCTGGCCAAGATGATCTCCCGCTTCTACGACCCGACCGCGGGCCGCGTCCTGCTCGACGGGGTCGATCTGCGCGACCTGGACGAGACGACGCTCCGCCAGGCCGTGGTCATGGTGACGCAGGAGAACTTCCTGTTCAGCGGCACGGTCGCGGACAACATCAGGTTCGGCCGGCCGGACGCCACCGACCGCCAGGTCCGCGAGGCGGCCAAGGCGATCGGCGCGCACGAGTTCGTCGCCGGCCTGCCCGACGGTTACGACACCGAGGTCGGCAAGCGCGGCGGACGCATGTCGGCGGGCCAGCGGCAGCTCATCGCGTTCGCCAGGGCGTTCCTCGCCGACCCCGCGGTGCTCATCCTCGACGAGGCCACCTCCAGCCTCGACGTGCCGAGCGAGCGGCTGGTGCAGCGGGCGCTGCGCACGATCCTCGCCGACCGCACCGCGCTGATCATCGCCCATCGGCTCTCGACGGTGGAGATCGCCGACCGGGTGCTGGTGATGGAGGCCGGCCAGGTCGTCGAGGACGGGCCGCCCGACCGGCTCATCGCCGCCTCGGGCCGCTTCGCCGGGCTGCATCGGGCCTGGCTGGAGAGCCTGAGTCAGTGATCCGGGACACCATCGGCCCGCCGCGCGGGCGGCGGGCTAATGGTGGACGGGCGTGACGGCCACGAGGCTCCGGTAAAGCTCGTACCCGATGAACAGGGCGACGGGCACCCCGATCGCGACGAGCAACCGGCCGGCCAGGGGCGCCCCGGGCAGGGGCGCCTTCCGCTCCTCCAGCGGCGGGCCGGACGCGGTGCCGAACCCGGGCGTGAGCTCGGGCAGCAGCGCGGGCAGCACTTCCGGCTCAGGCCGCAGCTCGGGGTGCCTGGCCAGGTAACCGCTGGGGAACGACGTCACGTGATAGCCGCCGCATCCCGGGCAGCACGCGCCCGACGAGGGAGGTTGCACGGCAACGCCGGAGCTGAGCCAGATCTCGACCTCGTTGCCGTGGTCGTCGGCGAAATGCCGGACGACGAATTCCTCCTCCCAGACACGCAGACAGCGAAGGCACTCGAAGGGCCAGGTCTCGCGGGTCTCGAACCCGTCGCGCACGAGGATCACCCCCGGCTGGGATTCGGTGGTCTAGGTGGTCTAGACCTGAGTCTGCGCCTGACCGCGCGCCTCCGCAAGGCGTAACTTATGACACTTCAAGCTACGAAACGCTCACCAAGTGTCATGGTTTACCGGCGATTTTCGCTACTTGTCCGCCCACCTCCGGGACCGGCGTCAGTACGGACGTCGCGGCGGAACCGGGCTGAGCAGCGGCGTCGCGTCCGGCACGCCGGGTTCGGCCGCCCGGAAAAGCTCCGGATGACGGGCCAGATAGCCGGCCGGGAACGTGGTGGTCTGCTGACAGCCGCAATGCGGGCAGATCACCCCGGACGACGGCGGCGGCACCACCAACCCGTCCCTGAGCCAGATCTCGGCGGCGTTCCCGTGCTCGTCGTCGACGTGCCTGACGAGGTAGTCCTCTTCCCAGACGTGCCAGCAGCCGCGGCACTCCAAGGGCAGGGTCCTGCGTTCTTCCTCCACTGAGGTCACCCCCTCCCTTCGAGTGTCCGCCTCCCCTCCCGCCTGCCGCAAGCCGGGGGTCACCGAACCGTGAGCACGAAGGTGGCGGCCCCCAGCACGACGCTGAGGGTGCCGAGCCAGGCGAACAACGCGTCGAGACCCGCGTCGATGGGCCGTCCGCCGTGCAGGGCCTCCTGGACCCGGCGGAACCGCACCCCGGTCCTGATCAGCAGGACGGCGCCGCAGAGCGCGGCCAGCGCGAACCCCGCGACGGCCACGGCGGGCAGGCCGTGGCGCACCGCGAGCCCGGCGGCGCCGAGCCCGCCCGTGGCCAGCGCCACGGCGGTACGCACCCAGGCGAGCCGGGTGCGCTCGCTCTGCAGGCCCTCGTCCCAGATCTCCTGTGACATCTACACCGACAGGATGATGAGGACGAGGGCGATGACGGCGACGGTGGCGACGCCGTACCCGAAGACGGCCGCGAGGGCGGGCGGCGGGAGCGGCGCCTGGTTGCGCAGGGCGCGCTGGATGTTGCGCCAGCGCGGATAGGCCATGCCCGCGGCCAGCGCGGACAGCGACACGAGCATGACGGCCAGCACTGTGCGGACCCACGGCACGAACACGTCCGCGGGGACCGCCGCCATGGCCACCCCGCCCGCGCTGAGCGCCAGCGCCGTGCTCAGCCACGTGAGAAAGGTGCGTTCGTTGGCCAAGGTGAAACGCGGGTCGGGCTCCATGCCTTATATGGTAATTCGTCCCCTTTTCCCCTAGAGAAGCCGGGATTTCAGCTGCACGCCTTGGCGACCTGCTGCGCGTAGTCGACCGCTTCGCCGGCCACCTTCTGGGCCGCGTCGACGGCGTCGTTGACGTTCTGCACGTCGATCCCGCTCAAAGTCTTGGCAAGATCTTCGCTGGCCTGCTTGAGCGTGGTGTTGGCGGCCTTGTCGGCCACGTCGTTGAGCTTGCCCGCGGCGTCGTCGAGCGCCTTGTCCATGGCCTTGGGGTCGTCGGTGAGGTCCTTGACCTTGGCGGCCAGGTCGGTGACGATCTTCGGCGCCTCCAGGCACGCCTGGGCCTTGTCGATCGTGTCGTTGACCTCGCCGCACCCGGCGGCCAGGACGCATACGGCGAAGAGCGCCAGGGGAACGAACCGGCTCTTGATGAGTCGCATACCTCGACCTTACCCAGCGCTCCTGCGCACGCGGCGGTCCCGAACCCCTGGGAATCCCCTGATCTCCACCCCCACCCCCCGACACACCAGCCGTACTGCGCTGGGATCACGGCCGTACCTCCCGTCCGGACGGTCAGGACAGGAGGCCCGATCGGTGGCCGGCGGACGCGAAGGCGGCCGTGATGCGGTCGAGCTGCGCGTCGGTGTGGGTGGCGGTGATGCTGACCCGGATGAGCGCCCGCCCCGGCGGCACCCCCGGCGACACCATGGCCGTGGTGAACACCCCTTCGTCGAACAACTCCCGCCACAACCGGAAGCACAGCAGGTCCTCCCCCACCGCCACGGCGATGACCGGACGATCCGACGGCACGACCGCGTACCCCAGCCCCGCCAGCTCACCGCTCAGCCGCCCGGCCGCCGCGCGCAGCCGCCGTCGCCGTTCGGGCTCGGCCGCGACGATGTCCAGGGCGGCCAGCGCCGCGGCGGCGCAGGCCGGGGGCAGCGCGGCGGTGAACACCATGGACCGTGCGTGATGGCGCAGGTAGAGGATGATCTCCTCCGGCCCCGCGACGGCGCCGCCGACCGTGCCGAGCGACTTGGAGAAGGTGATGGTCTGCACGTCCACGGCTTCCTCCAGGCCGTGCGCCTCGGCGGCGCCGCGTCCGCCGTCCCCGAGCAGGCCGACGTCGTGCGCGCTGTCCATCACGACGCGGGCGCCGTACGCGCGGGCGAGCTTGGCGATGCCCGGCAGGTCGCACACGTCCCCGGAGGTGGAGAACATGCCTTCTGTCACGATCATCCGGCCGGCGTCCGGGTCGCACGCGTCCAGCAGGCGTTCCAGGTGGTCCAGGTCGTTGTGCCGGTAGCGGCGTAAGCGGGCCCCGCCCAGGCGTACGGCGTCGATGAGGCAGGCGTGCACCAGCCGGTCGCCGATCACCACGTCGCCCGGTCCCAGCAGCGCGCCCAGTGCGAGGTTGGCCAGGTAGCCCGCGCTGGTCACCATGACCGCCGGACGCCCGAGGAACGCGGCGAGCCGCGCCTCCAGCTCCTCGTGCAGCGCGAGGGAGCCGTTCGCCAGCCGCGACCCGCCGCTGCCCGTCCCGAATCGCCGGACCGCCGCGACGGCCGCCTCCTTGACGCGGGGATCCCCCGACAGCCCGAGGTAGTCGTTGGACCCGGCCTGCACCAGCACCCGCCCGCCGACCACCACCTCCCCGTCGCCCGGCCGCTCCTCGACGGGGTGGTAGTAGGGATAGACGCCCAGATCCTTGACCGGCCGATACTCGGGCAGACGACACTTCGCGAACACATCGGTCATGACTTCTCGCTCCCCTTGGGTGCGGGCCCCTGAGAAGAAGTCTGATCGACCACCTTGCGAACCGCGCGCCCGGCAGCGGTCCTCCGGATGTCGTCGCTGGTCAGGACACGCACAAGAGGTCCGGACGGCAGAGGACGACGCCCGCGTTCTAGGATCTGGTTCATGGCAATGTGCGAGCATCTTTCCCAGGCCGACGACCCGGCGGCGAAGACCCCTGAGGGCTGCGAGGAGTGCCTGGCCATCGGCAGCCGGTGGGTGCACCTGCGGCGCTGTCTCGAGTGCGGCCACATCGGCTGCTGCGACTCCTCGCCCAACAAGCACGCGACCAAGCACTTCCACGAGACCACGCACCCGGTGATGCAGTCGTACGAACCGGGCGAGAGCTGGCGCTGGTGCTTCGTGGACAACCAGATGGGCTGACCTCGCGAGGCCCTGCCCTGCCCTGCCCTGCACGCGCAGGGCGGCGGCTCTGAGGAAGGCGTCCGTCGGGGTCAGCGTTCGAGGATGGCCTCCTCGAAGTCGAGCTGGGCCATCACCTCGCGCAGCACCTCGTCGTCGAGGCGGCGCTCGTCGCGCAGCCGCACGAACACCTCGCGCTCGGCCGTGAGCATGTCACGGCGCAGCCGCCGGTAGAGGCTGCTGGGGGTCTCGGCGCCGCCCTGGGCGGTGCCGCCGCCCAGACGTTCCCACGCGGTCAGCGAACGCCGCCACGACTTCTCCTTGAGCTGGTCGATGACCTGTTTCTTGATCTCGTCGGGCTCGCCCTCCTGCTGGACCAGCCGTTCGAGCTCGGCCAGGCCCGCCTCCAGCGCGGCCTGCTGGGCGGCCGCCTCGGCCAGCGTGTCCTCGTAACGCTCCTGCTCGCTCGACACGCGCAGCTTCCTGATCAGCGCGGGGAACGTCATGCCCTGGATCAGCAGGGTGCCGATCACCGTGGTGAACGTCAGGAAGAGCAGCATGGCCCGGTCGCGGGCCGGGATCTCCGGCGGGATGGAGAAGGCCGCCGCCAGCGACACCACGCCGCGCATGCCGGCCCAGCCGAGGATCACCGTCTGCTGCGGGCTGGGCGGCGACGCGCCCCGCCGTACGAGCTTGACCAGCGGGGTGAAGGCGAACACCCACACGAACCTGGACACGATCGTCACCCCGAGCACCGCCAGCGCGTATCCGGCCACCTGCCAGGGGCCGTAGCCGGTGATGCCCTTGACCACGGTCACGAGTTGCAGCCCGATGAGGGCGAAGACGATCGACTCCAGGAAGAAGTCGGTGACCTTCCACACGGCGTCGGACACCAGCCGGGTGCCGAACCCCCGCTGGTGCATGCGGTTGCCCAGGTAGAGGCCGACGACCACGACGGAGATCACGCCCGAGGCGTGCACCGGCTCGGGACCCAGCCCGGAGACGTGCACGGACTCGGCCGCGAGGTAGGCCGCGAACGGGATCAGCAACATCAGCGTGTTCTCGACCAGCGAGTCGCGGGTGTGCTGGAACACCCACGCGAACACGAACGCCAGCGCCAGTCCGATCGCCACCCCGCCCAGCGCCGCGAACAGGAACTGCGCCACGCCCTGGAGCAGGTCGATGCTGCCGCCCACGGCCGCCCCGATGGCCACCCGGTAGGCCGTCAGCGCCGTGGCGTCGTTGAACAGGCTCTCGCCGATGAGGATCGTCAGCGACCTGCGCGGCAGCCCGAGCCGCCGGCCCACGGCGACGGCCGCCACGGCGTCGGGCGGCGCGATGATCGCGCCGAGCGCGAAGGCGGCGGCGAGCGGGAGCTGCGGCAGCAGCAGGTGGACGACCAGCCCCACCACGGCCGTGGTGAACAGCACCAGGCCGATCGACAGCAGCGCCACGGCCCGCTTGACGTCACGCAGGCGCAGGTAGGAGCTGTCGAGCGCGGCCGAGTAGAGCAGCGGCGGCAGGAACACGAACAGCACCAGCTCGGGCTGCAACGGCACCGACGGCACCAGCGGCGAGACCAGCAACCCGGCCGCGACCAGCAACAACGGGGCCGGCCAGCCCCGCCGCCGCGCCACGGCCGCCACCGCGACCGCGCCACCGGCCATCAGCAGCAGTTGCAGGCCCATGGTCGGATTCAAGGACGCTCCTCCAGCTCACCCGGGTGGATGCCGAGAGCGTACCGGGCGGGCGGGAGGAGGGTGTCACCACTCCCGGCGGTCGCGCCCGTCGTCGTAGTCCTGCTGCTGGTCGGGGCGCAGGCGTTCGCCGGTCGAGAACAGGGGGTCGCCGACGTAGGGGCGGCCCATGTTCGGGTCGGACGACTGCGGCGGGTACTCCTGGCGGCCGAGCGCCAGCAGCGGGTCCACCGGGTTGGGCGGCGGGGACTGCTGGTAGCCCTGGTAGGTGTCGGCCGCGCGGTAGGAGTCCTGGGCGGGCGCGGGGTTGTGCCTGCGGCCCGCGCCGGGGATGCCGTGCATGGGCGTGCCGAGCCCGGCCGTGCTCTGGGCCTGGGCCTGCGGCTGGGACGGAGACGGGGAAGCCGGCTGCTGGTAGGAGCCGTACGAGTCCGAGTGGTACTGCTGGGCCGGCGGGAAGGGGTCGGCGGCCTGGGACGGGAAGCCGAGCGGGTCGGTGCTCAGCGGCTGCGGGCGGCGCTGGTCACCGGGGAGCTGGTAGACCGGCTCGCTGCTGTCGACGTACTGGGGACCGGTGAAGGGGTCGCCGGCGTACTGGGGGCCGCTCAGCGGGTCACCCGTGTACTGCGGGCCGCTGTAGGCGTCACCCGTGTACTGGGGGCCGCTCAGCGGATCGCCCGTGTACTGCGGGCCGCTGAACGGGTCGCCGGTGTAGTGGGCGCCGCTGTGCGGGTCGCCGGGGTACTGGGCGGCGGGCTGCTCGACGTACTGGGGGCCGGTGAAGGGGTTGCGCTCGCCGTACGACGGCGTCTCCCTGGGCCCGGTGGTCTCGCTGTAGGAGGCCACCAGCTTGTCCTGCGGCGCCGGGCCGCGCGCCACCAGCACGTCGTTGGGCGACAACGACGCGGTGGGCCGCTCGTCGAGCGCGGGCGGAGGCTGCTGCTGGGCATGGTGGGACGGCCGGTGGTACGTACCGGTGCCCGGCATGACCTCGGTGCCCGGATCGGCCGCGGGCACCGCAGGCTGCTCGCCCGTGGCCTCGGCGAAGCCGTCGTCGAGCGTGTCGAGCAGCCTGCCGACGTCCTCCATCGGCATGCGGAAGCTCGCTGTGCACATCTCCCCTCGCCACAGGCTGAGGACCAATGTGCCCTCATGCCACGTGACCCGGAGGCACCGCTCCTGACCTCGTGCATCGAAGAAGACTTCGCCGAACGACGGCAACGGGACAACTTCCGACATGGCAGACATACTGCTTTAACCAGCCTTTATTCGTCCAC
The DNA here is from genome assembly GCF_040642995.1 of Nonomuraea sp. NPDC047529. Taxonomy (NCBI): domain Bacteria; kingdom Bacillati; phylum Actinomycetota; class Actinomycetes; order Streptosporangiales; family Streptosporangiaceae; genus Nonomuraea; species Nonomuraea sp. NPDC047529. The sequence continues at coordinate 216,603 of NZ_JBEYTJ010000014.1, forward strand.
TCAACCCCGGAAAACCCTACCTAAACGGTCTCACCACTGAGACCGTAAACCCCACTGACCACACGAGCAAGATCGTCCTGACCAGTTGGAGTTCCGATCGACAGTGTGCCACGCGACCCGCGAAAGGGGCCCGTGAACGCCGGGATGCGCATGGCCGAACACACCGCGTCCGGCGCGTCGGCCCGGGATTGCGGGTACCGTTGACGACCGTGCCGGACTCCCATCTCCCGTCAACGGACGAACTGCTCAGCATCGCGGTCGGCGCTCTCGGAGGGAGCGAACGGCAAGGCCAGATCACCATGGTCAAGGCCGTCCAGAAGGCCATCGACGACGAGGAGCACCTGGCCGTCCAGGCGGGCACGGGCACCGGCAAGTCGCTGGCGTACCTGGTGCCCTCGATCCGGCACGCCATGGACAGCGACACGCCCGTCGTGATCTCCACGGCCACCATCGCGCTGCAGCGCCAGCTCGTCGACCGCGACCTGCCCCGGCTGGCCGAGGCGCTGGGCAAGGAGCTGCCGCACGAGCCGACGTTCGCCATCCTCAAGGGCCGGCGCAACTACCTGTGCCGCTACAAGGCGACGGCGGGCTGGCCCGAGGAGGACGAGCAGGACCAGCTCTTCGACCCGCGCGAGGTGAGCGCCACCGGCCGCATGGTCCAGCGCATCCAGGAGTGGGCCGACGAGACCGAGACGGGCGACCGCGACGAGCTGGTGCCCGGGGTGAGCGAGCAGGCCTGGCGGCAGTTCTCGGTGAGCGCGCAGGAGTGCCTGGGCGCCACCCGCTGCCCGAGCGGCCCCGAGTGCTTCGCCGAGCTGGCCAGGGCGCGCGCGGGCGAGGTCGACGTCGTGGTGACCAACCACGCGCTGCTGGCCATCGACGCCATGGGCGACCTGCCGGTGCTGCCCGAGCACGAGGTCGTCGTCGTCGACGAGGCCCACGAGCTGGTCGACCGGGTGACCTCGGTGGTCACCGCCGAGCTGTCGGAGGCGTCGGTGATGCTGGCCGTGCGCCGCGTCGGCCGGCTGATCGAGCAGCCGCTCGCCGACCAGCTCATGGAGGCGGGCGAAGACCTCAAGGCGCTGCTGGCCGCCGCACCGCCCGGCCGCATCGACGAGCTGCCGCAGGTGCTCGGGCTCACGCTGCAGCTCATCCGCGACACCGCCTGGCGCTGCGTCACCGCCATGGGCCCGCGCAACGCCGACAAGGACGACCCCGACAAGGCGGGCCAGCGCAAGGCCGCCTTCACCGCGCTCGACGAGGTGCACGACACCGCCGTCCGCATGCTCGACGCCTACGGCCACGCCTCCGAGGCCGACCGCGCCGAGGTGGTCTGGCTCGACGGCGCCACCGACCGCCGTCCGCCCATGTTGCGGGTCGCGCCGCTGAGCGTGAGCGGCATGCTGCGCGACCGGCTGTTCGGCGAGCGCACGGTGGTGCTCACCTCCGCCACGCTCGCCCTCGGCGGCACGTTCGAGGGGCTGGCCGCGCAGTGGGGGCTGGGCGACAGCAAGCGCTGGCAGGGCATCGACGTCGGCTCGCCGTTCGACCACCCGCGCGCCGGCATCCTCTACGTCGCCAAACACCTCCCCCAGCCGGGCCGCGACGGGCTTCCGGAGCAGTATCTCGACGAGATCACCGAGCTGATCGAGGCGGCCGGCGGGCGCACGCTGGGGCTGTTCTCCTCGATGCGGGCCGCCAAGGCCGCCACCGAGGCGCTGCGCGAGCGGCTCGACGTGCCGCTGTTGTGCCAGGGCGACGACTCCACCATGCTGCTGGTCAAGCAGTTCGCCGAGGACGAGCCGACCTGCCTGTTCGGCACGTTGTCGCTGTGGCAGGGGGTCGACGTCCCGGGGCCGTCGCTGCGGCTGGTCATCATCGACCGGGTCCCGTTCCCGCGTCCCGACGACCCGCTCACCTCGGCCCGCCAGCGCCACGTGGCGGCGCGCGGCGGCAACGGATTCATGGCGGTGGCCGCCAACCACGCGGCCCTGCTGCTGGCCCAGGGCACCGGCCGGCTGCTGCGCGCCCAGAACGACAAGGGCGTCATCGCGGTCCTCGACCCGCGCCTGGCCACGGCCCGTTACAGCGGTTTCCTCCTGGGCTCGCTGCCGCCCTTCTGGCGCACCACCGACCCGGCCGTCCCCCGCGCCGCCCTCAAGCGCCTGGCCACCGAGTCCTGACCTTTCACGCAGGTCACGGCACACCACGGAGAGGGGCAAGGCGGGCTCGCGTCGCGGCGGCCCGCCGGTGAAGGGTCAGCGGGCGTTTCCTGGACGGCCCCGGGCCGGAGTACGGCGGGTGGGCCGACCAGGCGAAGCCGTACGGGAAAAAGGCCCTGACCCGGCGGCGGGAAAGCTAGAACGGGGTGAGGTCGGGGCGCTTCGGGGTGAGGCCGTCGCCGGAGGAGGTGCCGCGCAGGCGGCGGGACATCCACGGCATCAGGTGCTCGCGGATCCACAGGGCGTCCTCGCGGCGCCGCGCCCGAGGGTCGACCATGCGCTCCGGCCACTCCTTGCGCCAGTCGTCGAACGGCACCCCCAGCACGTCGAGCACGCGGGCGGCCACCAGCCGATGTCCGTCCTCGTTCATGTGCAGGCGGTCGGCGCTCCAGGCCCGCCAGTCGCGCAGCCCCTGCATCGACCACTGGTCGACCAGCCGGCACCCGTAGAGGTCGGCGATGGAGCGGATGTGCAGGTAGAAGATGGCGAACCGGCCGCGCAGCCGCCGCATCAACGGCGTGTCACGCGGGTCGACCCCGGTGAACAGCAGCACGTCCGCGCCTCCGGCCCGCAGGTCGCGCACCGCGCGGGACAGGCGCTTGGCCATCACGTCGGGGTCGCTGCCCGGCCGCAGCAGGTCGTTGCCGCCCGCGCAGAAGCTCACCAGGTCGGGGCCCATCTCGACGGCCCTCGGCACCTGCTCGGCGATGATCTGGTCGAGCAGCTTGCCGCGGACGGCCAGGTTCGCATAGCGGAACGCCGGGTCGTCCGCGGCGAGCCGTTCGGCGACCCGGTCGGCCCAGCCGCGGTAGTGCCCGTCGGGGCCTGGATCGTTCAGTCCTTCCGTGAAACTGTCCCCGAGGGCGACGAAGGACTTGTATTGCCTCATGAGCTGCTGTTCATCTCCGCGATAGCGTGTAGCGCCAGGACGTAGGACTGTAGTCCGAATCCGGCGATCGTGCCCGTCGCCACCCCGGCGACGACCGAGGTGTGGCGAAACTCTTCCCTGGCCGCGGGGTTGCTGATGTGCACCTCGACGAGCGGGGCGGTGCGCTGGGCGATGGCGTCGCGCACGGCGTAGGAGTAGTGGGTGAAGGCGGCCGGGTTGAGCACGACGGGGATGCGGCCGTCGGCGGCCTCGTGCAGCCAGCCGATCAGCTCGGCCTCGTCGTCGGTCTGGCGCACCTCGACGTGCTCGCCGAGCTTGCGGCCGGTGTCGCGGCACAGCTCGGCGAGGTCCTCAAGCGTCTCGGCCCCGTAGACGTCGGGCTCGCGGGTGCCGAGCCTGCTCAGGTTGGGGCCGTTGAGCACGAGGATCATCGCGCGATCTCCTTGTAGGCGGCTTCGAGCAGCTCTTCGGCGGGGTCTTCGAGCCGGGCGGGCCTGGCCAGGTCGTCGAGGACGACGAAGCGCTGCTTGGCGCCGCGGTTCTTCTTGTCCAGCCGCATGTGGTCGCGCAGCCGCGGCCAGGCGTCGGCGCGGTAGGAGACCGGCAGGCCCACGGAGGTGAGGATCGCGCGGGTGCGGCCCACCAGGTCGGCGCGGCCGGACAGCCGGGACAGCTCGGCGGCGTAGACCATGCCGACGGCGACGGCCTCGCCGTGGCGGATCGTGTAGTGCTCGTCGCGCTCGATGGCGTGGGCGAGCGTGTGGCCGTAGTTGAGGATCTCGCGCAGGCCCTGCTCGCGCAGGTCGGCGCCCACGACGTCGGCCTTGACGCGGATCTTGCGCTCGATCAGCTCACGGGTGTGGGGGCCGTCGGGCCTGGTGGCGCCCTCGGGGTCGGCCTCGACGAGCGCGAGGATCTCCGGATCGGCGATGAAGCCGCCCTTGACGATCTCGGCGAGCCCCGCCACGTAGTCGGCCTTCGGCATGCCGGGCAGCACGGCCAGGTCGCAGAGCACCCCGGCGGGCGGCAGGAACGTGCCCACCAGGTTCTTGCCCTCGGGGGTGTCGATGCCGTTCTTGCCGCCGACGGCGGCGTCGACCATGGCCAGCAGCGTCGTCGGCACGAGCACGACCTGCACGCCGCGCAGCCAGGTGCCGGCCACGAACCCGGCCAGGTCGGTCGTCGCGCCCCCGCCCACGCCGACGACGGCGTCGGAGCGGGTCAGGCCGTGGCGGCCGAGCGCGGACCACAGGCCGGCGGCCACCTCGGGCGTCTTGCACGCCTCGCCGTCGGGGACGGGCAGGTCGGCCACCTCGTAGCCGGCCTCGGCCAGCGCCGCGAGAACCGGGCGGGACAGCTCGGGCAGGCCCTGCGGGCGGACGACGGCGACCGTGCGCACACCCGGCCTGAACAGGCCCGGCAGCTCGGCCTGCACGCCGCTGCCCACCACGACGTCGTAGGGGCTGTCGCCGGAGACGGAGATCCGCGTCGCGGTCATGCCGGCAGGCCCTCCAGGATCTCGTCGGCGAGCTCGCCGGGCTCGCGCTTGTCGGTGGCGAGCGTGACGACGGCCAGCCGCTCGTAGACCGGCCGCCGCTCCTCCATCAGCTTCTTGAGCTGGCTGCGCGGGTTGAGCACGAGCAGCGGCCTGGCCGAGCCGAGGCCGACCCGCTGGACCGCGTCGGCCAGGCCCACCTGGAGGTAGACCACGTAGTGACCGGCGAGCAGGGCCTGGGTCTCCTCGTTGAGCACGGCGCCGCCGCCGAGCGACAGGACGCCGTCGTGCTCGGCCAGGGCGCGGCGCACGGCCTCGTGCTCCAGCTCGCGGAAGCGGGCCTCGCCGTCCTCGACGAAGATGTCGGCGACCGGCTTGCCGGCCACGGCCTCGACGTCGGCGTCGGTGTCGCGGAAGGCGACGCCGAGCCGCTCGGCGAGCAGCCGTCCGAGCGTGGTCTTGCCGGATCCGGGCGGGCCGATGAGCACGGCTCTGGTCATTGGTCGCTCACCTCTTCTCGTTCGCGCCGCGAGGCCGTCACTTGATCACCATCGAGGAGAGGTACCCGGACAGGTTGCGGGCGACCTCCTCCACCGAGTCGCCGCCGAACTTCTCCAGGGCCGCGTCGGCCAGCACCAGCGCGACCATGGCCTCGGCCACGATGCCCGCGGCCGGGACGGCGCACACGTCGGAGCGCTCGTGGTGGGCCTTGGCGGCCTCGCCGGTCTTGACGTCGATGGTGGCCAGGGCCCTCGGCACGGTGGAGATGGGCTTCATGGCGGCGCTGACCCGCAGGACCTCGCCGTTGGTCATGCCGCCCTCGACGCCGCCCGCGCGGTTGGTGACGCGCTTGACGCCGCTCGCGGCGGTGTACTCGATCTCGTCGTGGGCGCGCGAGCCGGGCCGCCGGGCGGTCTCGAAGCCGTCGCCGACCGCGACGCCCTTGATCGCCTGGATGCCCATGAGGGCCGCGGCGAGCCGGGAGTCGAGCCGGCGGTCCCAGTGGGTGTAGCTGCCCAGGCCGGGCGGCAGGCCGTAGGCGAGCACCTCGACGACGCCGCCGAGCGTGTCGCCGTCCTTGTGGGCCTGGTCGATCACGGCGACCATGGCGGCGCTGCCCTCGGCGTCGGAGCAGCGGACCGGGTCTTCGTCGATCCTGGACAGGTCGCCGGGGCCGGGCAGGATCTCGGTGGGCGTCTGCGCGCCGCCGATGGAGGTGACGTGGCTGAGGATGTCGACGCCGAGCGCCTGCTTCAGGAAGCGCCTGGCGACCTCGCCGAGCGCGACGCGGGCGGCGGTCTCGCGGGCGCTGGCCCGGTCGAGCACCTGGCGGGCGTCGTCGAAGCCGTACTTCTGCATGCCGGCCAGGTCGGCGTGGCCGGGGCGGGGGCGGGACCGCGGCGCGTTGCGGCCCAGGCCCTCCAGCTCGGCCGGGTCGACCGGGTCGGCCGACATGACCTTCTCCCACTTGGGCCACTCGGTGTTGCCGACGCGGACGGCGACCGGGCTGCCCATGGTGCGGCCGTGGCGTACGCCGCCGACGATCGTGACCTGGTCCTGCTCGAACTTCATCCGGGCGCCGCGGCCGTAGCCGAGCCGGCGGCGGCGCAGGGCCTCGTCGATCGCGGCCGTGGTCACCTCGACCCCGGCGGGCAGTCCTTCGAGGATGGCAACGAGTTCGGGGCCGTGGGACTCTCCGGCCGTCAACCAGCGCAACATGACTCCAAGTCTTCCACGTGCGGCCGGGTGGGATGTCCGTCGTTCACCAGCCGAGACAGAGCACCACAAAAGCCCCGAGCAGCATGAACGGCCCGAAAGGGAACTGGGTGTGCCGGTCGCCCCGCCGGGTGAGCAGCAGCGCGACCGCGTACAGGGCGCCGAGCGCCTGCCCGGCGAACGCCGCGGCCACCCACGCCTGCCAGCTCGTCGCGGCCGCCGCCATGCCGATGAGACCGGCCAGCTTGACGTCGCCGAGCCCCATCGCGTCGGGCCGGGCGAACCACAGCAGGCCGTAGACGGCCGCCAGCGCCGCCGCGCCAAGGAGCGCGCGCGGCAGCTCCCCGGTGGGGAGCAGGGTCAGTGCGATGATCGGGTACGCGGGCAGCGTGATCGCGTCGGGCAGCAGGGTGGTGCGCCAGTCGATGACCGCCAGCGCCGTGCCGGCCAGCGCGAGACCGGCGTACGGCGGCCCGGCGAGCCAGGCGGTCAGGGCCGTCACGGCGGCGGTCAGCACTTCCACGCCGGGCGGCCAGGGCGGCGGGGGCGCGAGGTCGTCGTAGGAGTCGGCCAGGGCCCTGACCTGGCGTCCGGCGACCAGACCGAGCAGCGCCATCAGTGCGACCACGAGCCGACCTTAATGCGGCGGCCCGGCGGCCGTCCCGGGATCGCGCCGGGCGGTCCGGGTATGGCGCTCGCCAAGAGGGAAGCCGCGCCCCGGCGGGCCTTCGCGCTCCGGACGGCGAGCCACGACGCACTCCGGCGGTCATGGGTTCGGGGGCGATCCCCCAAGGAACTTTGATCGTCCGGGCCGGGGTGGCACGCGCTCCGGAGGGTCCTCGGGAACCTACTTTCTGTCGTGGCCCCCCCGGAAGAGTGACCGAGAGGAAGACCCATGTTCCGTGGCATCCTGGCCGGCGGCCTCGCGCTGAGCGCCGCAAGCCTCATCATGACCGGCCCCGCCGCGTACGCCGACCTGCAGGCCCCGTACGCGCGGGCCGCGGCGATCGTCGACGCGGACGGCGAGCTGAACAACGGCAAGAACATCCTCAAGACGTGGCGGGCCTCGACCGGCCGCTACTGCGTGATGGTCGACAAGCACGTCACCACGTCCGCCGCGGTGATCCAGATCACTCCGCGGGCGCCCCGCCGCCTGCCGTTCATCGCCTACCGGAGCCCGTCGGCGACCTGCCACGAGACCAACACCATCACCGTCGGCGTCTACGACACCAGCACCGGCCGGCTCGCCGACGGCGGCTTCGACCTGACCATCTCCTGATCCGAGAACCGAAGGAGCACCCGATATGAACATCATCCGGCGCGCCGCCGTCGCCGCGCTCGCCGCGGCCGCCGTCCTGACTCCGGCGGCGGCGCACGCGGACACCCCGTACGCCCAGGCCTCGGCCGTCGTCGAGGCGGATGGCACGGTGGCCGACAGCAAGAACGTCGAGGAGGTCAAGCGCCTGTTCCGCGGGACGTACTGCGTGATCCTCGGCGAGGACATCGACTACGACGGCGCCGTGGTGATCCACGTGACGCCGACGGGCCGGGCCACCTACCCGCGTTCGCTGGCGGTGCAGCGTGGGGCGGCGATCTGCGGCGGCCACTACCGGGCGGTCGCCGTCTACAGCCAGCTCGCCAACGGCGTGGCGGCCGACACCGGGTTCTACCTGACCGTCTCCTGAGGACGTCCGCGGACGCCCCCGGCCGGTGTCCTGCACCGGCCGGGGGGGTGGGGGCGGGCGGGCCGGCGCGGGGCGGGGGGC
>NZ_JBEYTJ010000015.1:0-217277 GCF_040642995.1 Nonomuraea sp. NPDC047529
GGGTGCTCTCGGCGGCGTCGGCCGGGATCGCCGTCGCCAGTGCGGTGATCAGGCCGAGGGCGCCTAACGCGCCGGTGATCAGTGCCCGGCGGCGCGCGCCGCGCGGCCGCCGGGCGGTCGGTGGGGACATGGCGTTGACACGCATGGTTCGAGCCTCCAAAGGCGAATCATGGGGGAGGGATCGTGCGGGGCGCGACCCGTGCGCCGGTGGGGACGCACACCACAGGCGCCGGGACGGTAGTCCGTGTGCTGGACACCGCCGATCCGATAGGGGGGACCACCTCGGGCACTCAGTGTGAGAATGGCGGCCGAAAATTGTCAAGGACGCAGTGAAAATTTCCGGCCCCGGCCCGTGCCGTTCGTCTCGATTGAGCAGGTGCAACGTGCATCTTGGTGCCCGGAAAGTTTCGTCAGCTCCTGTCGTGGGGAGGCGGATGAAAGTTTCATGGCGACGCTCTCGCCGGCCCTCTCGATAATTCAAGGTGAGCGGGCTCGGCGGTCGCCTCCTCCGGTCGCCGCGCGTCACGGCGCTCTTGACAGCGCCGTTCCGGCTCGTATTTGCTCCCTCCGTCCCTTCCATCGGCCCGGAAGAGCTCGACCGGTCAGCGCCTTTGTTAGCGCTAACAGACGAGAGGTGGATGCATGAGACCAGGCGAATCGCGCAGGAGAAGGCGCGCGGGCATCGGAGCCGCGCTGGCGGCTGTGATCACGGCGGCGGCCACCACGTTGGCCATGTTCCTCACCACTGCTCCGGGAGCGTCGGCGGCGGCCTTGACCGAAGTGACGAACTTCGGGAGCAATCCCGGCGGACTGCGGATGTACCTCTACGTCCCCGACAGGGTGGCGGCCAGGCCGGGCGTCCTGGTGGCGATGCACGGCTGCAACGGCTGGGCTCCGGGCTTCCACCAGGGCACCGAGTTCGCCTCGCTGGCCGACCGGTACGGCTTCATCGTCATCTATCCGCAGGCGAACAAGACCGCCAACGGCCTGTCGAACTGCTTCGACGTGTGGTCGAACGAGGCCCTGCGGCACGGCGGAGGCAGTGACCCGGTGTCGATCGTCTCCATGACGAACTACGTGCTGCAACGCTACGGCGGTGACCCGCAGCGGGTGTTCGCGACCGGTTTCTCCTCCGGGGCGATGGAGACCAACAACCTGCTCGCCACCTACCCCGACGTGTTCAAGGCGGGAGCGCCGTTCTCGGGTGTCCCCTACGGCTGCCTCGGGCCGGCCGGATGTGGGGACAAGACGCCGCAGCAGTGGGGTGACCTGGTCAGGAACGCCTATCCCGGCTACACCGGACCCCGGCCTCGCGTGATGGCCTGGCACGGCACCGCCGACTCCGTCCTGCCGTACACGATGTTGCAGGAGGAGGTCGACCAGTGGACCAACGTCCACGGACTGGGCCAGACCCCCGCCTCCACCGACAGTCCGCAGTCCGGCTGGACGCGGCGGGTGTTCGGTTCCGGGCAGGTCGAGGCGTACACCGTCGCCGGCGCCGGTCACGACCTGCCCCACCCGGGGATGGCGGCGTACGCCATTCGCTTCTTCGGCCTGGACGGCGGGTCGTCCACCACGACGCCGACTCCACCACCCGCAGGTCAGATCAGGGGAGTGGCCTCCGGCCGCTGCGTGGACGTGCCCAACGCCGCCACCACCGACGGCACCGCCGTGCAACTGTGGGACTGCAACGGCCGCACCAACCAGCAGTGGACCCAGACCTCGGCCGGAGAGCTGAAGGTGTACGGCAACAAATGCCTGGACGCCGGCGGCACCGGCAACGGCGCCAGAATCCAGATCTACTCCTGCTGGGGCGGCGACAACCAGAAATGGCGCCTCAACACCGACGGCACCATCACCGGCGTCCAGTCCGGGCTCTGCCTCGACGCCGTCGGCGCAGGCACCGGCAACGGCACCGGGCTCCAGCTCTACACCTGTCACGGCGGCACCAACCAGAAGTGGACCTGGACGTGACGCCCCTCAACGGCGGGCGTCATCGCCCGGCTCGCCCGGCGCGTGGCCGGTGGTGAGGGGGTGAGCATGCGTACCTGGAGGCGATGGCGGGCCGCCGTGCTGACGGTGGCGGTGTTGCTGGCGGCCGGCACGGCGATGGGGACGGGGGTCGCCGGAGCCGAGTCCAACGGCGGGGTACGGGTCATGCCGCTCGGCGACTCGATCACCGAGGGCACGCAGGTGCCGGGCGGCTACCGGATCGGCCTGTGGCAGCGCCTGGCCGGCGGCCGCTACACGGTCGACCTCGTCGGTTCGCAGTTCAACGGGCCCAGCAGCCTGGGCGATCATGATCACGAGGGCCACCCAGGCTGGCGCATCGACCAGATCGACGCGAACATCACCGGCTGGCTGCGTACGTACACGCCGCGTACGCTGCTGCTCCACCTGGGCACCAACGACATCCTGCAGAACTACGACGTGGCCGGCGCTCCGCAACGGCTGTCCACGCTGATCGACCACATCACCGCGGCCGTGCCGGACGCGGACGTCCTCGTCGCGACCGTCATCCCGCTGTCGAACGCCGGACAGGAGTCCGCGGCGCGCACGTTCAACGCGGCGATCCCCGGCATCGTCCAGAGCAAGGTGAACAGTGGCAAGCACGTCCACCTGGTCGACCTGCACAGCAGGCTGACCACTTCGGACCTGATCGACGGCGTTCACCCGACCGCCGGCGGCTACGACAAGATGGCCGCCGCCTGGTACGCGGCGCTGCAAGCGGTTCCCGGCAGCATCGGCCAGCCGCAGGGCAACCCCTCCGGCGGCTCGGAGATCAAGGGCGTGGGCTCGGGCCGTTGCCTGGATGTCACCGGCGTGTCACAGGCCAACGGTGCGCAGGCGCAGATCTGGGACTGCAACGGCCAGAGCAACCAGCGCTGGACGTCGACCAGCGCCGGTGAGCTGCGCGTGTACGGCGGCAAGTGCCTGGACGTGGCCAACCGGAGCACCGCCGACGGCGCCGGCGTGATCATCTGGGACTGCAGCGGCCAGGCCAACCAGCAGTGGCGCTTCAACACCGACGGCTCCATCACCGCCGTCGGTGCGAACAAGTGCCTGGACGTGCCGAGCAACAGCACCGCCAACGGCGTCAAGCTCCAGATCTGGTCCTGCAGCGGCGCCGCCAACCAGCGCTGGACCCGCGCCGGCTCATGACGACCCCCAGGAGGTGGAGAAGCGAATGCGCACAATTCTCGGCCTGACGACGGCCGCGTTACTGGCGGCCGGCTCCCTTGTCGCGATCGGCGGCGCCACGTCCCCGGCCGTCGCGCTGGAGAACGGCCTCGCCCGGACCCCGCAGATGGGCTGGAACGACTGGAACAGCTTCGGCTGCAACGTCAACGACGGCCTCATCCGCCAGACGGCCGACGCCATGGTCTCCAGTGGCATGGCGGCGGCGGGCTACACCTATGTCAACATCGACGACTGCTGGTCCACCAAGAGCCGGAACGCGAGCGGCGACCTGGTGCCGGATCCGCAGAAGTTCCCCGACGGCATCAAGGCCCTGGCCGACTACGTGCACTCCAAAGGGCTCAAGCTCGGCATCTACTCCTCGGCCGGTACCACGACGTGCGCGGGCTACCCGGCCAGCCTGGGCTACGAGCGGCGGGACGCGGCCCTGTGGGCGTCGTGGGGGATCGACTATCTGAAATACGACAACTGCGGCGACCATCGCGGCATGAACGGGCAGCAGCGGTACACGGCCATGCGGGACGCGCTGGCCGCCGCCGGCCGCCCGATCGTGTACAGCCTGTGCAACTGGGGTCAGGAGAACGTGTGGACCTGGGGGACGCCGGTGGGCAACTCCTGGCGTGACACCGGCGACATCGCGGCCAACTGGAATTCCGTCATGGGCATCCTGGACCAGCAGGTCGGGCTGGAGTCGTACTCGGGCCCGGGGGGCTGGAACGACCCGGACATGCTGGAGGTCGGCGTCGGTTCGGTGACGGCTACCGAGGGGCGCGCGCACTTCAGCCTGTGGTCGCTGCTGAACGCGCCCCTCATCGCCGGCAACGACCTCCGGACGATGAGCGCCGACACGCGCACCATCCTCACCAACACCGAGGTCATCGCGGTCAACCAGGACTGGGGCGGCAAGCAGGGCCACAAGATCAGCGACAACGGCAACCTGGAGGTCTGGCGCAAGCCGATGAAGAACGGCTCGGTCGCGGTCGTCCTGCTCAACCGGGGCACCTCGACCGCGACCGTCTCCACCACCGCCGCGGCCTTGGGGCTGGGCTCGGCGTCCTCCTACTCGGTGCGTGACCTGTGGGCGCACACGACGTCCTCCTCACCGGGGACGATCAGCGCGCCGGTCCCCGGGCACGGGGCGGCCATGTACGTCGTGACGGGAGGCGGCATCGTCCCGCCCACCGCGGTCGCGATCAAGGGAGTGGGCTCGGGCAGGTGCCTCGACGTCGCCGCCGCCTCGCAGGCGAACGGCGCGCAGGCGCAGATCTGGGACTGCAACGGCCAGGGCAACCAGCGCTGGACGCCCACCGCGAGCGGCGAACTGCGCGTCTACGGCGGCAAGTGCCTGGACGTGTACGACGGTGGAACCACCGACGGCACCAACGTCATCATCTGGGACTGCAACGGCCAGAGCAATCAGCAGTGGCGCTTCAACGCCGACGGCACCATCACCGCCGTCGGTGCGAACAAGTGCCTGGACGTGCCGAACAACGCCACCGCCAACGGCACCAAGCTGACCATCTGGTCGTGCAACGGCGGCGCCAACCAGCGCTGGACCCGTAACTGACCCGTCATCCCGGGAGCGATCGTGAGAATGGCATTACGGTTGCCGGCCACCACAAGAGCCGGACGCGGAATCGTATGGGTGCTGGTCCTGCTCGGCCTCGTGGCGTTCCTGCCCGCCCACCCGGCCAGGGCGGACAACCCGATCATCCAGACCGTCTACACCGCCGACCCGGCGCCGCTGGTGCACAACGGCCGGGTGTACCTCTACACCGGCCATGACGAGGACGGCTCGACCTGGTTCACCATGAAGGATTGGCGGGTCTGGTCCTCCGCCGACATGGTGAACTGGACCGACCACGGATCCCCGCTGAGCCTGACCACCTTCAGCTGGGCGAAGTCCGACGCCTGGGCGGGACAGACCATCTACCGGAACGGCCGGTTCTACTGGTACGTGCCCACGACCAACCGGGCGACCGGCCGGATGGCCATCGGGGTGGCCGTCTCCGACAGCCCGACCGGGCCGTTCAGGGACGCACTCGGACGGCCGCTGATCGAGAACGGCGAGATCGACCCGACGGTCTTCATCGACGACGACGGGCAGGCCTACCTCTACTGGGGCAACCCGCACCTCTGGTACGTGAAGCTGAACCCCGACATGACCTCGTACTCGGGAAGCGCAACGCAGATCCCGCTCACCACGGCGGGATTCGGCACCAGGACGGGTGACGCCAACCGCCCGACGCTGTTCGAAGAGGGGCCCTGGGTCTACAAGCGGAACGGCCTGTACTACCTCGTCTTCGCGGCCAAGTGCTGTTCGGAGTTCCTCGCCTACTCCACGGCCCCCGGCCCCACCGGGCCCTGGACCTACCGGGGGACGATCATGCCCACGCAGGGCGGCAGCTTCACCAACCACGCGGGCATCGTCGACTACCAGGGCGGCTCGTACCTCTTCTACCACAATGGCGCACTGCCGGGCGGCGGGGGCTTCACCCGTTCGGTGGCCGTGGAGAAGTTCACCTACGGCTCCGGCGGCACGATCCCGACGATCAACATGACCGCGTCCGGGGCGCCGCAGGTGGGCACCCTCAACCCGTACGTCCGCCAGGAGGCCGAGACGATCGCCTGGGAGTCCGGGGTCGAGACCGAGCCCTCCGGCGAAGGGGGGATGAACGTCGGCTGGATCGAGAACGGCGACTACATTAAGGTCAAGGGCGTCGCGTTCGGCTCCGGCGCCAGGACCTTCGCCGTGCGGGTCGCCTCGGCGTCCAGCGGCGGCAGGCTCGAACTCCGTCTGGACGGCGTCAACGGCCCGTCGGCCGGGACGTGCACCGTGCCGGGCACGGGCGGCTGGCAGACCTGGAGCACCGTGTCCTGTCCGGTCAGCGGCGCGACCGGCACCCGCGACCTGTACCTGAAGTTCACCGGCGGAAGCGGCTACCTGTTCAACATGAACTGGTGGCAGTTCAGCTGACGTCGCATCTCCCGCGCGTCACCGGTGTCACCGCCGCCCGCCTCCTGCCCCGCCGGCGAGAGGGGTTGGGGTTCCCGGTTGGCGGCCGGGCCCCGACACAAGACCGGGAAACCTCCACCGAACTTCCGGCCCGCGCTGGAGGCGACCGCGCCCACGCGGCCGACCTGGCCGTACCCGGGACGCGCGAGGCGGTCGCGGCCACCCTGCCGTGGACGAAGCGGAAGGTGCGTCCGCGGGCCCGTGGCTGCTGGACGGCGACCGGCGTCAGTACTCGTGGTGGGGGTCGTAGCTGAACACGCTCGACCTCTCCTCCTCCTCGAACAGCACGGCCGGGCGGAAGGGTGAGCTCGGCGGCGCCTCGATCGCGGCGGCCCGCCGATCGTGTTCCGCGGTGAAGGCGGAGCTGAGGACCGCCCTTGCAAGAAGCGGCTGATGCAGGAGGAAGTCGCGGGGGCCGAGGTAGAGGTAGGCGTCAACGCCCGGGTAACCGTCGCCGGAGTCCAGCGGCGCGTCGCCGGGCAGCGAGTAGTAGGAGGAGTCCAGGTCGCCGAGCCAGGTGCCGTCGAACGTGGCGAGCGTCGGCACCGGCCAGGAGGCCATCTGCCGCTCCAGCCGGTCGTTGTCCTTGGCGAAGCCGAGGTGGGCCGTGACGATGAAGGCGCAGCCGGGATACTTCTCCTCGTAGATCTCCGCGGCGCCCTGTTCATGCCGTACGTGCCCGGTCCCGGAGAGCAGCAGGGCCCTGCGCTTCTTTGACAGCACCTCGCTCTGCAGGACGGCGGCCATGTGCCGGTCCCGCTGCCCGAGCAGTGACTGCAGATCCGCCTGGCTCGTCACCCTGCTCCAGTCGGCGGGCGGGCCGCAGGCCAGGACGCGCAACCGCTCGTGCACCGGCAGCCGCTGGTTGACGCGGCGGACCAGGGGATAGAGCTGCTCGTAGAAGGCCGAGTAGCCGGCCCCCGGCTGGAGGGTGTCGCGCCACGCCTGCCGTACCTCGGTCAGCGGCACGTCCTCGCCCGCCACGTACCGGTCGATGATCGGCTGGAACCTCGCGTTCCCGCCCTCGACGGCGATGTCGTCGACCCGGCCGGGCAACCGGGGGTCGCGCAGCAGCGAGATGAGGAAGTCGTCGACGTCCTTGACGCCGTGCGACGGGCTCAGCCCGCCGACGAGCTGGTGCGTGCCGAAGGCCCCCAGCAGCGCGTCCTTGGCGTCGAGCGGCCGGGCCTCGCCCGGCGCGGTCAGCGCTCGCGCCCCGCCGACCGCGGCGGCCGCCAGCGCGGATGCCGCGGCCGCGGCGAGGACCTTTCTGCGTCGCATCGGGCGACCTCCTCTTGCGTTCGTGGGATTCGTGTCGCCTGCCGTCCTACTCCGGCGCCGGTCCCGGGACGGTGCGCGCGGCTGTTACGCGGTTGAGACCGGCCGCCCGGCATGCTGGGTGCGGACCACCCGTCAAAAGAAGGAGCCTGGCCGGTCATGAGAGTGCTCGTGGTCGAGGATTTCGAGCCGATGGCTCGGGCGATCGTCACGGGTCTGCGGCGTGAGGGCATGGCCGTCGACGCCGTTCACGACGGCGGCGCCGCGCTCGAACGGCTGGCGTGCACGCGCTACGACGTGGTGGTGCTGGACCGGGACCTGCCCGTCGTGCACGGCGACGAGGTCTGCCGCCGGCTGGCCGCCGACCGGTCACCGGGCCGGATCCTCATGCTCACCGCCGCGGGCGGGCTCGGAGACCTGGTCGACGGCCTCGGCATGGGCGCCGACGACTACCTGGCCAAGCCGTTCGACTTCGTCGAGCTGATCGCCCGGGTACGCGCCTTGGGCCGCCGCTCGGCCCCGCCCACTCCGCCGGTGCTGCGCCACGGCGACATCAGGCTCGATCCGGCCGGCCGGTCGGCGTTCCGCGCCGGTCGGCGCCTGCCGCTCAGCGCCAAGGAGTTCGCCGTGCTGGAGCACCTGCTCACCCGAGCCGAGCAGGTGGTCTCCGCCGAGGAACTCCTGGAACGGCTCTGGGACGAGGCAGCCGACCCGTTCACCACCGCCGTGAAGCAGACGATGTACCGGCTGCGGGCGAAGCTCGGCGCACCTCCCGTCATCCACACCGTCCGCGAAGGCGGCTACCGGCTCGGCGCGCCGAGTGCCTGACGCACGGTCCCCGCGCCGGGGCCGCGGGCTCACCGTCCGGGCGCGGCTGACCCTGCTGTACGCGGCCCTCATCTGCTCCTCCGTCGTCGTCTCCCTCGGCGTGGTCTACCTCCTCCTGAGCGGCAGCAGCTGGCAACGGGCCCCTGGTCAGGTGCGGCAGGGCGGGATCATGGCGGCGGGCGGGCACTCACCGGCCCTCCTCGCGCCCTTCGCCGCCGCGGAGAGGACGGCTGGGCTGGCCGTCGCGCTGGGGGTGGTCGCCGTGGTGTCGGTCGCGCTCGGCTGGCTGGTCGCCGGCCGTTTCGTACGCCCGCTGCGTACCATCATCGCCACAGCCCAGGACATCTCGGCCACCAACCTGCACCGGCGCCTCGGACTGCGTGGCCGCCGCGACGAGTTCACGGAGCTGGGCGGCACCCTGGACGACCTGTTCGCCCGGCTGGAGGCGTCCTTCGAGGCGCAGCGGCACTTCATCGCCAACGCCTCGCACGAACTGCGTACCCCGCTCAGCGCGGGCCGCGCGCTGCTGCAGCTCGCGATCACCGACCCGGCGCCGACCGTGGAAAGCCTGCGCGCCACCTGCGAGGAGCTGGTGGAGCTCGGCGACCGGCAGGAGCGCCTCATCGCCGCGCTGCTCACCCTGGCGAGCAGCCAGCGCGGCCTGCACCGGTCGCAACCGCTGGACCTGGCCGAACTCGCCGCCCGAGCGCTCGCGGCCCGCGAAGCGGAGGCCGACCGGCGCGGCATCCGGCTCGACGTCACGCTCGGCCCCGCCCCGGCGACCGGCGATCCAAGCCTTGTCGAGAGCCTGATGGCGAACCTGCTCGACAACGCCGTCCGCCACAACGTCCCCGGCGGGCAGGCCGAGATCATCACGGGCCGCACCGCCGCCGGCGCGGCCCGCCTGGCCGTCGGCAACACCGGGCCGGTCATCGCGGCCGACGCGGTGGACTCCCTGTTCCAGCCGTTCCGCCGGCTCGGCGCCGAACGGATCCGCCCCGGCGAGCAGGACGGGTACGGGCTCGGCCTCGCCATCGTCCGGGCCATCGCCGGCGCGCACGGGGCCACCCTCCTCGCGCGCGCCCGCTCCGAGGGCGGCCTGCACATCGAGGTCACCTTCCCCGACTGAGGGTCATGCCGCACACCGGCCTGCCCGCGGAAGCGAGCCATACCGAGAACTGTCCCGGTGACCCCAAAAAAGTCTTGGACGAGCGGTTACTGAAATCGTTTTCTGAAAGAGCTGGAGCCGCACCTCCCCTCGTCACCCCGCTCCGGCACCGGGAGGAGAACCATGAGGTCGTTGCGCATCCTGGCCGCCGTCACCGTGACGCTGGCCCTGACGACGAGTCCGGCGGTGGCTCAGTCGCCGCCGCCCGGCAGAGACAAGCCGGTCACCATCGTCTCCGATCAGGCGGGCGAGACCTTCACCGAGTCCGTCAGCACGGCGGATGCCGTCGGGGTCCGGACCATCACCTGGACCTCGAACACCGGCGCGAAGCTCAGGCTTCAGGGAGTGCTGCCCGGCAGCACCGTCCGGGTCGTCCACGCGGCCCCTCAGGTCCCCGGTGTGAGTCCTTCCGCCCAGCTCGCCGGCGGCCGAGCGGTCGGACTGTCCATCACCGGACCGAACCTCAGCAAGTCCGAACTGCTGAAGTACGCCGGGTTCGTCCCCGATCCGGCGACCAGCGGGGCCGCCGCCGCCCTGAGCACCCCGGTGGACCGGAACCCGGACTGGTGGCTGGTCGCCGACTTCACGTACCGCAACGCCCACTTGTACGGCTGGTACAGCTACTGGCTGGTCAACAGCGACGGAGCCGGGAACTGGGGAGTCCTCGGCCAGATCTGGCACAGCGCCAACGACCTGGCGAAGGGCACGGAGCTCAAGCAGACCTGGCAGTGGACCTATGTCCCGCCCGGCAACTGGGTCGTCGACCAGGACCCCAAGTGGACGCAGTTCTTCGAGCCCTGCCGGCAGCAGCCCATCTCCATCAGTTTCCTCGGCTTCTCGGTCGGAGGCAGCATCTACAACTGCCGGGGCCAGGTCGACCCCTGGGCCTGGGCCAACAGCACCGACACCGGCGTCGGGGTGAGCTGGAAGGGCAAGAGCGGCTACACGACCGTCGGTGGCGCGATCGACTTCGCCATCTACAGTCCCTCGACCGCGGCCTGGAATGTCTCGGGCTGGGTCGCACTGATCGACGACTGACCGCTGGTAGTCAGGAGCAGTCCTGGGCCCAGGCGAGGCTCGCGGCGATGTAGCCGGTCACCAGGGGCGAGTGATCGGTGCTTCGCCTGGCCAGGACGAGGTGGGTCGGGGGATGATCGGCCAGCGGGACGTAGCGCACGCCCGGGACGGGAGTCGTCCGCGTCGTCCGCTCGGGAACGAAGATCGCGGCCCGCTGCCACAGGACCGCGTGCAGCCCCTCGCCGAGTGATCGCACCACCGGACCGTCGCCCGGAATCTGCCAGAACCTCACCCAGGTGGGGTCCGCCTCGCTGGGCAGCCGGACGGTCCGGTGGCCGTGCAGCTCGGCGCGGGCGAGTGAGAGCCGGTCGGCCAGCGGGTCGTCCATGGGCAGCGCCACGTATATCGGCTCCGCCCGGACCACGTGAACCGCCAGCCCGGTCTCGTCGAACGGCGTGAACGTGATCGCCACATCGACCTCGCCGCGCCCCAGCCCGATCGTGGGATCGGCCACGTTGCCCTGGCGAAGCTGGACCCGCGAGGCCGGATACCGCTGGGTGAAGCTCCGGGCGGCCTCGGCCGACAAGGCGGACTCGGCCGGGCCCAGCACGCCGACCCGCAGTACCGGCTCACCGTTGGCCTGCCGTACCCGCTCGACCGCGCCCGCGGCGGCGGCGAGCAGTCCCCGGGCCTCCCTGAGCAGCACCTCGCCGGCCATGGTGAGGATCATCCCGCGCGCGGTGCGGACGAACAGCGCGCATCCCAGCTCCGCCTCCAGTTCGCGAATGCGCTGACTCAGCGGCGGCTGGGAGATGAGCAGGCGGTGGGCGGCGCGTCCCACGCTGCCCTCTTCCGCGACGACCACAAAGTATTGCAATCGGCGTAAGTCCACACGCGCGACGGTATATCGAAATCTTGACCATGGATCTACCGAAGGGGGCATGAACTTGATGGGGAGGGAATGGCGGGCACGAAGCTACGAATCGTCCTGCCGGCCGCTTTCCCGGCCCGGAGGTCCGCGACGCCGTGGAGCCATCCCATGAAGCCCAACGGCAGGAGACCGTCTGCGGCGCCCTGGGGGTAGTTGACCATCATGATTCTGGCCTTGCCGCTGGTGGCGGTGCGCATCGCATCCGGCGAGCGTGAAGTGTGCCCGTCCGCCGGGCCGTCGCGTAGTGCCCGGCAGGGGGCGTTCAGGAATGGACGGCGCGGATCTCCGTCACGGTGAACGTGTCGACGATGTGCCGGTTCTGCACCAGGAACCCCACCACCCCGGCCACCGCCTCCACGCCCAGGGCGGCCCTCACCCGTGCACTCAGAAGGTAGACCAGGGGCGTCGACGGCTGGGTCAGCGTGAGCCCGCGGTCGTGGCGGTGCACGTCCTGCAACGCCCTGATGGGGATCGGCCGCTCGGTGGTGAACCACGCCGCCACCTCCCATTGCAGAAGTGCCGGATCGGCGTCGGCACAGGCGTGGTAGCAGTCGACGCAGCCATGGCCGGCATGCCGTCCATGCGGGCAGGTCCACTGGGCGACCTCGGCGGGGCTCTGGTCGTGGGCGCTCAGGACGGCTGCTTCGGTGACGCGGCGGCGCGCCGGCCGTGACCGGTCCTCCGGCGGAGAGGCAAAGTCGCTGCTGATGATCGGATCCCTTCCCGGCTGCATCCCAACACGTCGGAGCCTACCGGCGGCAGCCTGTGGACTTCCTGGCACAGGTGGTGCAGCAGCGGTTCGACGACGGCGCCGAACCGCCGCCGTCGGTGACGTTCGGGGGCTCTTGCTCGACGATCGCCTTGCCGCCGCTTGGGCGCGCCCTGAACCATGCGGAGTTCTCGTTCGAGAAGAAGGCCCCCTTCGGGGTGGAGGTGAGGCCCAGTAGGTGGATGCGGCGGGTCTCGATCTCCATGACGAACGGGACCCGGCTTGTTGAGCGCGGCCCTGGCACCAACCGCTTCACCAAGGCCGTCGAGCAACTCGGCGGAAACCAGGCTCCGGCGCGGCTGGGCGGGCTGTACGCGCTGGAGCAGCTCGGGCAGAACAACTCAGGCCGAAGGGGACGGGACGCCGAAGGCGCGGCCCACGGTATGGAACCAGTGCTCGTCGAGGGAGCGGCCCGTCATCCGTCCCACGACGGTGAGAAGGCGTGCGCCAGCTTCTTCTCGCCCGCGTTCAGGAGGGGGCGCCCGGCTCCCCCCGGTTCGGGTCGGTGCCCTTGACCGGCGGGTGCCCGCACAGGGCGGCGACGGCGGCTCCAGGGACGACTACCACTCGGCGAACGAGCCGTCCCGGTGCCGCCAGATCGGGTTGCGCCAGGCGTGCGACGACGCCTGGCGCACCGCCTTCTCGTCGACCTCGATGCCCAGGCCGGAGGCCGTCGGGCGATCGAGGTGGCCGTCGGTGAAGGTGAAGACCGAGCGGTCCACCAGGTAGTCGAGGAGTTCGCTGCCGTCGTGGTAGCCGATGCCCAGCGACTGCTCCTGGATGAGGAAGTTCGGGGTCGCGAAGTCGATCTGCAGGCAGGCGGCCAGAGCGATCGGGCCGAGGGGGCAGTGGGGAGCGAGGGTGACGTCCCAGGTCTCGGCCATCGCGGCGATCCGGCGGACCTCGGAGATGCCGCCGGCGTGCGACAGGTCCGGCTGGATCACCGCCACGCCCGTGGGGAGCACGTCGCGGAAGTCCCAGCGGGAGAACAGGCGCTCGCCGGTCGCGATGGGGATCGTTGTGGACTCCACCACTCGTCGCAGGTCGCGGGAGAACTCGGGAAGCACCGGTTCTTCGGCGAACAAGGGGGACAGCGGCTCAAGCGGCGGCAGCACCTTGCGCGCGGCCGCCGACGTGAAGCGGCCGTGCAGGTCGACGGCCAGGTCGACGCCGTCGCCCACCGCATCGCGCACCGCCGCGAAGCGGGCCACGATCCGGCTGGTGAGGGCCGGTGACGGGATCGGCGGCAGCCGGCCCTCCCAGGCGGCGAACTTCAGCGTGTCGAAGCCCGCCTCCACCCTGGCCATGGCGTTCTCGGCCAGTTCCGCGTCCGTGTCGCCGTGCGCCCAGGTGTAGACCTTGGCCTGATCGCGTACCGGGCCGCCGAGCAGGTCGTAGACCGGCACGCCGAGAGCCTTGCCCTTGATGTCCCACAACGCCTGGTCGATCCCGGCGACCGCGCTGGACAGCACCGGGCCGCCCCGGTAGAAGCCGCCCTTCGACATCACCTGCCAGTGGTCCTCGATGCGGCCGGGGTCGGCCCCGACCAGCGCCTCCATCAGCGTGTTCACGCAGGCGGCGACCGTCTCGGCGCGGCCCTCGACGATGGGCTCGCCCCAGCCGCTGACGCCCTCGTCGGTGTCGACGCGCAGGAACATCCAGCGCGGGGTGACGATGAAGAGCTCGAAGCCGATGATCTTCACTGGAACACCTCGGGGTGGTCGCCGTGCAGGTTCCGGTGGAACGGGTCGCCCGGACCGATTTCGCCGGCACGCACCGGCCGCCCGGTGAGCGCCGACTTGTACATCGCCGTGATCAGCTCCAGCGCCCTGCGGCCGTCCTGGCCGCTGCCGCGTGGCCGCCGTCCGGCCCGCAGGTCGGTGATCAGGCCCCGGAGCTGGGCCAGGTGGGAGCTGGGCACGTCGTCGGGCGGGGGCCAGTCGAGGCCGGTCACGCCGGGGGCGGGGGTGATCGTCCAGTTCTCGTTGGCGTAGCCGTACAGGTGGGTGAGTTCCAGGGTGGCGGCGGCGAGGTCGACGCGCAGGTGGCTGACCTGGCGCGGCGCGA
Source organism: Nonomuraea sp. NPDC047529 (assembly GCF_040642995.1). Taxonomy (NCBI): domain Bacteria; kingdom Bacillati; phylum Actinomycetota; class Actinomycetes; order Streptosporangiales; family Streptosporangiaceae; genus Nonomuraea; species Nonomuraea sp. NPDC047529. The sequence continues at coordinate 14,273 of NZ_JBEYTJ010000015.1, forward strand.
GCGACGTGCTGACGACCGTGGCCAGCGCGCCGGAGTCGAAGCGCACCAGCGCGGTCGTCACGTCGTCGGTCTGCACGTCGCGGGCGAGCCTGGCGGCCATGCCGCGCACCTCGCTCCAGTCGCCGAGCAGTTCGAGCATGAGGTCGATCTGGTGGATGCCGAGGCCCATGGCGGGGCCGCCGCCCTCGGTGTCCCACCGGCCGCGCCACGGGACCGCGTAGTAGGCGGGGTCGCGGAACCAGGTGGTCTGGCAGTGCGCGACGTACGGCCGGCCGAGCGCGCCGCCGGAGATCAGCGCGCGGGCGTGCCGCGCGGCCGAGCCGAAGCGCTGCTGGTAGATGATCGCGGCGTACGGGCCGCCGTCCCGCTCGGCCGCGGTGATCTCGTCGTACTCCGCCAGCGACAGGCACGGCGGCTTCTCGCACCACGCCCACGCGCCCGCGCGCAGCGACGCGATCACCTGGTCGCGGTGGAGCGCGGGCGGGCTGGCGATGTCGACCAGGTCGGGGCGCACGTCCCGCAGCGTCGTGGCGAGGTCGTCCGAGGCGTACGGCACGGCCCACCGATCGGCGAACGACTCGGCCGCCTCGACGGTGGCGTCGACGACCGCCACAACCTCGATATCAGATGACATTTCGCGAAAAGTCGGCATGTGGGTGGAGTTGGCGATCTGGCCGCCGCCCACCAGGGCGACGCGAAGAGGGGAAGGCATGGGGGGTACCTCGGGGGTTCAGGCGGTTTGGGCGGAGACCACGCGCAGATAGGCACGAGCCGACTCGCGGGTGCGGATCTCGATCGGCAACACCACGTGCTCGACCTCCGACGCCGTCTCCGGGTGGTCGATGCGCTCGGCCAGCAGCCGCATCGCCCGCTCGCCCATCTCCCGCGACGGCAGGCGGGCGGCGGCGACGGTCAGCGGCAGCAGGTCGAACGGGCCCGCGTCGTCCATGCCGGCCAGCTCGACCTGGCCGGGCACCTCGACGCCCATCGCGGTGAGGTCGGAGGCCGCGTGCGCCAGCACGAACCCGTTGGCGCACAGCAGCACCGTCGGCGGCTCGCGCCGGTCGAGCAGCCCGGCCAGCATCTCCCGCCGCCGGTCCTCCGGCAGCCGCAGGTAGGTCTTGAGCGCGGTCAGCTCCGGCGAGACCGGCAGCCCGTGCTCGCGCAGCGACTGCACGTGCCCGGTGAGGCGCTCCTGCACGGAGGTGCACTCGGTGGCGTCCCACAGCGCGGTGATGCGCCGGTGCCCCTGCCCGATGAGATATTCGGTCAGCCGGTAGCCGATGGCGAAGTTGTCGAAGAGCACCGCGTCGGTGGGGGACTCGGGATGGTAGCGGTCGACCATGACCAGCGGGACGTGCCGCCGCCGCAGCTCGGCCAGGGCGGGGGAGTCGTGGTGGGCGTCGACCGAGTACAGCGCGACGCCGCTGGCCTGGGTGTCGAGCGCCTGACGCAGCGCCTTCTCCTGGGCGGCCGGTGAGCCCTTGGTGTTGGACAGGAACATCCGGTAGCCGAGTTCGGCGCAGACCGATTCGATGCCGTCGATCACGTCGGAGTTGTGCGGCCCGTGCCCGTGCATGATGTAGGCGATGGAGCGCTCCCGCGTCGACTCGGCCGGGACGGGCCGATCGGCCACGAACGTGCCGCGTCCGCGCCGCCGTACCAGGTAGCCCTCGGTGACCAGTTCGTTGAGCGCGCGCACCGCGGTGGTGGTGCTCACTCCGAACCGTTCGCAGACCTCGCGCTGGCTGATGAACGGCTCGTCCTGCACGTACTCACCGCGCGAGATCGCCGCGACCAGATCCCGCTTGACCTGCTGGTAGAGCGGCTCCTGGCTGTCGGACGATTCGTTCATCCTGCCCCCATCTGTCCCATTCGTGATCGTTGACACGTTAACACGCTAAGACTAACGTCGGGCCGCATTCGGCGAAAGGACACCCAGCGGTGACACCCGAGGAGTTCCTGAAGGTTCAGGACGAGCGCTACGACCCCGAACACCGGCTGCCGTGGCAGCTGTCACGCAGCAACGGATACCACACGACGATCCCGGCCGGCACCCGCGTGCACGACACCCGAACCTCCACCGACTACGCGATCGCGTTGCTGCAGGCCGGCCGCCTCGACCGCGCCAAGGACGTGCTCAGCGCGATCGTCGACCTGCAGGAGCGCGACCCGCTCGACGATCACTACGGCATCTGGGGCTACTTCATGGAGGAGCCGCCCCAGGCCATGGCGCCCGCCGACTGGAACTGGGCCGACTTCATCGGCGTACGGCTGGCCCAGGTGCTGGCCGCGCACGGGGACGTCCTCGACGGCCGGATCGCCGAGGCGCTGCGCCACGCGGCCCTGTCCATCTTCCGGCGCAACGTCGGCCCGCGCTACACGAACATCGCCCTGCTCGGCTCCGTCACCTGCGCGAGCGCCGGCGAGCTGCTCGACACCCCCGGGTTCCTCGACTACGGCAGGCGCAAGCTCACCGCGATGCTGGAACGCGACGCCTTCGCCGAGTACAACTCGCCCGCCTACAGCCCGTTCCTGCTGGAGATCTGCGAACGCGCTCACGCGCTGGTCCGCGACCGGGAGTTCCTGGAGCAGATCGAGGTCATGCGCGAACGCGTGTGGGCGGCGCTCGCCGAACGCTTCCACCCGGGCACCGGGCAGCTCGCCGGCCCACACGCCCGCGCGTACACCGACTGGCTCAGCGAGGAGTTGACGTGTTATCTCGCCGCCCAGACCGGAGCGCCGATCGAGGCGCGCCCCGGCGTCGGGACCCGCGACGACACCCCGCGCATGGTGCCCACCCTGCCCTGCCCACCGCACCTGGCCGAGCGCTTCGCCCGGCTCCCCGAGCCCGAGGTGCAGGTCAGGACCGTCTTCGACGGCCGGACCACCGGCACCACCTGGCTCACCGAGGACGCCACACTGGGCACGGTCAACGAGGAGTTCGCCTGGGTGCAGCGCAGGCCGCTGCTCGGCTACTGGCGCACGCCCGAGGACCCGGCCGTGGTGCTGCGCGCCCGGATCATGCACAACGGCCACGACCTGACCGCCGCCTGGTGCCGCCAGGCGCAGGACGGCCCCAGGGTGCTGGCCGGATGGTGGCTCACCTACGACTCCGGCGACTTCCACCCGAACCTCGACAAGCCAGAAGGCAGCATCTTCGACGTGGGCGACCTGCGGCTGCGCGTCACGTTGCGCGGCCGGGGCGTGCGGGGCCGCGAGCTGGGCGACGGCGTCTTCGAGCTCGCCGCCGGGACGCGCCGGGCGGTCGTGCACACGGGCGAGGCCGGCTTCCTCGGCGAGCCCGCCACCTGGGCCCTGGCCACCGGTGAGGACGAGGTCGCCGTCGAGGCGGTGCTGTACGACGGGCCGCGCGAACCGGTCGACTTCCACCACGCGATCCTGCGTGCCGGGTTCGCCGTGGAACTGCTCAGGGCGGGCGCGGAACCCGCCGCGCAGCCGGTGCTCAGCGCCGTGGGGGAGGAGGAGGTCCGCTGGTCGTGGGGCGGCCTGGAGGTCGCCGTGCCCGCCCGTCCCACCCGCTTCTGAAAGGCGCGTTCCCGCATGCAGGAAACCCAGGCCCCCTGGCCGTCCAGGGACGGGCTGACGATCACGCGCGTGCGTGCCGTCGTCACGGCGCCCGAGGGCATCCCGCTGGTCGTGGTCAGGATCGACACCTCCGACGACGGTCTGTACGGCCTCGGCTGCGCCACCTTCACCCAGCGCTTCCACGCCGTCGCCGCGGCCGTGGACGAGCACGTGGGCCCGATGCTGATCGGCCGCCATCCGGCCGACATCGAGGACATCACCCGCATGGTCCACCTGTCGTCCTACTGGCGTGGCGGGCCGGTGCTGAACAACGCGCTGTCCGGCGTCGACATGGCGCTGTGGGACATCGCGGGCAAGCGCGCCGGCATGCCCGTGTACGAGCTGCTCGGCGGCCGGGTGCGCGCGGCGGCGCCCGTCTACCTGCACGCCGAGGGCGCCACCGTCGAGGGCACGCTGGAGCACGCCCAGCGGCTCATGGCCGCCGGATATCACCACGTCAGGCTGCAGACCGGGCAACCGGGGCTGGGCGGCTACGGCGCGCCCGGCAGGGCGAACGCCTACCCGGACTCGCCACATCCCGACGGCTGGGACGTCAGGCACTATCTGCGCACCACCCCCGCCCTGTTCGAACGGGCCCGCGAGGTCCTGGGCGAGGACGTCGAGCTGCTGCACGACGTGCACAGCCGGCTCACGCCCAAGGAGGCGATCCTGCTGGCCAGGTCGCTGGAGCCGTACCGGCTGTTCTTCCTGGAGGACGTGGTCGCGCCCGAGCATTACGACCGGCTGCCCGAGGTGCGGGCGGCCTCGCCCGCGCCGATCGCGGTAGGCGAGCTGCTCGTCTCGGTGCCCGACGCGGCCAGGCTGGTCCTGGGCGGCGGCGTCGACCTGCTGCGCTGCCACGTCTCGGCCATCGGCGGGCTGACCCCGGCGCGCAAGCTGGCCGCGCTCTGCGAGCTGACCGGGGTGCGCACGGCCTGGCACTCCCCGGGCGACGTCTCGCCCATCGGCGTGGCGGCGAACCTGGCGCTGGACGTCACCACGCCCGCGTTCGGCATCCAGGAGGGCCATGTCTACCCCGACAGCGTGTGCGAGGTGTTCCCCGGCACGCTCAATCCCGTTCGCGGCCACCTCCGTCCCGCCGATCTGCCCGGCTGGGGGATCGAGCTGGACGAGCGGCTGGCCGCCGCGTACCCGCCGGTCACGCACCTGCACGAGCGGTGGGCGGCACGGGTCCGCCGCCCCGACGGCGGGATAGAAGCACCTTAGTTGACGCGTTAACTCGTTGCATTTCGCCCGCGTTACCATCCCGTGCTTTACACGTTAACGCGTCATATATAGCGTTCGACTCGACTCGCCCCCCGGCATGAACTGGAGTCCCGATGAACACGTACATGGCTAGAGGAGCCGCGGGTCTGCTGCTCCTGGCCGCGGTCGCGGCGTGCGGCGGCGGGCAGGACGGCACGTCCGGCGGCAAGACCGAGATCACCGTCTCCGGCATGCCGCCCAGCACCCAGCCGGAGAGCCAGAAGAACTTCCTGGCCCAGGTCGCCGAGTTCGAGAAGGCCAACCCGAGCATCAAGGTCAAGCCGACCGAGACGCAGTACGACGTCAAGACGTTCGCGGCGCGCCTGGCCGCGGGCCAGCTGGAGACGGTCTTCCGCGTCCCGCTGACCGACCCGCAGGCCATGATCAAGCGCGGCCAGGTCGCCGACCTCACCGCGGACCTGAAGCTGCTCGCCAAGTCCGACTTCGACAAGCGCATCCTGGCCCCGAGCAGCACCCCCGACGGCAAGATCTACGGCCTGCCCACCGAGGCGTACGCCGCCGGCCTCGTCTACAACCGTGAGCTGTTCACCAAGGCCGGGCTCGACCCCGACAAGCCCCCCGCCACGTGGGACGAAGTGCGGGCCGCCGCCAAGACGATCAGCGACAGGACCGGGGTGCCCGGCTTCGGCATGCACGCCACCGCCAACACCGGCGGCTGGATGCTCACGACCATGACCTACTCCTACGGCGGCCGGATGGAGAAGGAGGAGGGCGGCAAGGTCGTCCCCGCCTTCGACGACGCCCCCACCAGGCAGGCCCTCGGCCTGCTCAAGGCGATGCGCTGGGACGACCGCTCGATGGGCACCCAGCACCTGCGCAACCAGGACGACCTGCTGCGTGACTTCGCCGCCGGCAAGGTCGCGATGATGATGGGCGCGCCCAACCTCTACGGCAGTTACATCGCCAAGTTCAACGGCAAGCCCGAGGTGTACGGCCAGACCACGCTGCCGTCCGGGTCGGGCAAGGGCACGCTGCTGGGCGGCACGGTCGCCGTCGTCAGCCCGAAGGCCACCCCCGAGCAGCGCCGGGCGGCGGTCAAGTGGATCGACGCCGTCTACCTGCGGCCCAAGTACGACCCGGCCCTGGCCACCGAGCGGGCCGAGAAGAAGAAGGCCGACGGTCTCGTGGCCGCCGTGCCGCAGCTGCCGTTCTTCGCCCCCGCGGTCTCCGACCCCGTGATGGCCGCGGAGAAGGCCGCCTCCAACGTCGACTGGGAGCACTTCGCCACCTACAACGAGGGCGTGAAGGCGCAGGAGTTCATCTCCGAGCCGGCCGTCGCCGGCCAGGAGCTCTACGCCGCGCTCGACACGGTCGTCCAGGCGGTGCTGACCCGCCAGGACGCCGACCCGGCGGCCGAGATCACCAAGGCCGTCGAGAAGGTGAAGCCGATCCTGGACAGGTCGCAGCAGTGACGGCGCTGGCCGAGAAGGCGGGCGCGGACACGACGGCCACCACGCCGCGTCCGCCCCGGCGGCGCGGGACCAGGCACCCCTACGCGGTGGCCTCGGTGTTGTTCCTCGCGCCGCTGGTGCTCGTGTTCGCCGTGTTCTCCTGGTGGCCGATCCTGCAGAGCGCCATGCTCGCCTTCCAGCGCACCAACCTGGTCGAGGCGGCGAGCTGGGTCGGCTGGCAGAACTTCACCAACCTGTTCGCCGATCCGCTGCTCGGCAAGGCCGCGCTGAACACGCTCTGGTTCACCGTCCTCGCCCTGGTCCTCGGCTTCCCCATGCCGGTCTTCCTCGCGGTGGTCATGTCGGAGCTGCGCAAGGGCGGCGGCCTGTTCCGCGTGCTGGTCTACCTGCCGGTGGCGGTGCCGCCGGTCGTGGCGATCATGATGTGGAAGTTCTTCTACAACAGCGACTACGGCCTGCTCAACGGCCTGCTCGGGCTGGTCGGCCTGGGCCCGTTCCCGTGGCTGCAGGACACGCAGTGGGCGATGCCCTCGCTGGTGCTGGAGGCCACCTGGGCGGGCGCGGGCGGCACCGTGCTGATCTACATCGCGGCGCTGACCAGCGTCCCCAGGGAGCTGTACGAGGCGGCCGAGAGCGACGGCGCGTCGATCCGGCGGCGCGTGTGGCACATCACGCTGCCCCAGTTGCGCGGCGTGCTGCTGCTCATGCTGCTGTTGCAGGTCATCGGCACCTTCCAGGTCTTCACCGAGCCGTTCGTCATGACCGACGGCGGCCCGGAGGACGCGACGGTCACGGTGCTGCTGCTCATCTACCGGTACGCCTTCGTCTACGGCGACTACGGCATGGCCGGCGCGCTGTCGGTGCTGCTGGCGGTCGTGCTCGGCCTGCTGTCGGCGGTGTACCTGCGCATGACGAAGGCTTGGAGCACGACATGAGCGGACTGATCTCCGATTCCGACCGGAAGAAGCGCGGCGTACGCGCGGTGCTCGGCTCGACCCAGTTCGCCGTCTTCCTCGGCGTGCTCGTCGCCGGGCTCGGCCCGATCCTGTGGACGGTCAAGGGGGCGATCTCCCCGACCCGGGAACTGCTCACCGACCCGCTGCGCCTCTACCCGGCCGCCCCCGACTGGTCGCTGCTCGCCGAGGCGTGGAGCAGGCTGCGCATCGGCCACTTCATGCTCAACACGGTCGTCCTGGCCGGAGGGTCGTGGCTGGCGCAGATCGTCGTGTCGGTCATGGGCGCGTACGCGCTGTCGGTGCTCCGGCCGCGCTACGGCAAGTACGTCTACGGCGCGATCCTGGCGACGCTGTTCCTGCCGGGCAGCGTGTCGCTCGTCGCGCTCTACCTGACGGTGCTCGACGTGGGCATCGCCAACACCACGTGGGCGGTGTGGCTGCCGCACGCCGCGCACGCCTTCACCGTCCTGCTGATGAAACGGTTCTTCGACGGGATCCCGCGCGAGCTGTTCGGCGCGGCCCAGGTCGACGGCGCCGGACCGTGGCGGATGTTCTGGTACATCGTGCTGCCCATGTCGAAGCCCGTCCTGGCCGTGACGTCCCTGCTGACGATCATGGGCGCCTGGAAGGACTTCCTGTGGCCCATGGTGGCCATCTCCGACGGCGAGATGCACCCGATCTCGGTGGCGCTGCCCAGGCTGGCGGAGTTCGCCGAGGAGAACATGGTCATCGCCGGCATGTTCATGGCGTTGATGCCGCCCGTGCTCGTCTTCATCGTCTTCCAGAAGTACATCGTGCGCGGCGTGGGGTTCACGGGGGTCAAGGGTTGATGCTCAGCAGAGTGCTCGTCACCGGCGCGGCCGGGTTGATCGGCCGGGCCGTCCTCGCGCGCTGCGCGGCCGAGGACGTGCCGGTGACCGCGCTGGTCCTGGAGGATCCGGGCGACCTCAAGGCCGACCGCGTCGTCGTGGGCGACGCGGGCGACCCCGAGGTCGTACGGCAGGCGCTGGAAGGCGTCGAGGCCGTGATCCATCTCGCGGCCATCCCCAGCCCCAACCACAACCCCCCGCAGGAGGTCTATCTCAACAACACCGGCGCCACGTTCGCGGTGCTCGACGAGGCGGGCCGGGCCGGGGTGCGCCGGGCGGTCATCGCCAGCAGCCTCAGCGTGCTCGGCATGCCGTTCTCCCCACACGGCCTGGAACCGGCCTACCTGCCCGTCGACGAGGCGCACCCGCTGCTGGCCGCCGACCCCTACGCGCTGTCGAAGGAGGCCGACGAGTCCACCGCGCGCATGATGCACCGGCTGCACGGCATGACGGTGGTGGCGCTGCGCTTCCCGTTCGTCGGCGGCCCCGAGGACCGGCTGCCCGAGCGGGCCGCCGAGTTCGCCGCCGAGCCGGCCAGGGGAGCCGTCGACCTGTGGGCCTACCTGGACTCGCGGGACGCGGCCACCGCCTGCTGGCTCGGCGTCACCCGGCCGATCGACGGCTCCCACGTGCTGTTCGTGGCCGCCCCCGACACCATCGTCCCGCTGCCCACCGAGGAACTCCTCCACCACTTCCTGCCTCGTTCCCCGCTGCGCGCGGCCCTGCCCGGCCGGGCCGTGCCGATCGACGTGACCAAGGCCCGCCGAGTCCTCGGCTTCGAGGCGGAGCACCTGTACCGGCTCTGACGAACGGAGAGGATCCACCCCCCATGAGATCCCGCATCCATCTCTGGTTACGAACCGTCATCACCTCACTGCTGATCGTTCCACTCCTGGCCGTGCCGTCCCACGCGGCCACGGACATCGACGAGGTCGTCGGCGACTTCGAGTACGGCACGCAGGGCTGGGCCCTGGGGCTCGGCCCGGAGTTCCCCGGCGCCAAGGGCACCCTCACCAGCGACGCGGCCGACGCGAAGACCGGAGCGCGCTCGGCCCTGCTGACCGCCGACCTCACCGCCGGCGGCAAGTACGTGGAGGCCGGGTTCGCCATGGCCGCCGACCTGAAGGCGCTGTCGCTCTGGGCGCGCTCGCCCGCACTGCCCACGGTGACGCTGCGGCTGGTGGACAGCACCGGGCAGACCCACCAGCAGCGGCTGCCGCTGGCCGCGGGCGGCGGCTGGCAGCGGCTCACCGTCGCCGCCTTCGCCGCCGGGCAGTCCTACCAGCACTTCGGCGGGGCCGGCGACGGCGTGTGGCACGGGCCGGCCAAGCGGGTGGCGTTCCTCGTCGAGCGCACCGGGCAGCTCAGGCTCGACGGGGTCACGATCACCGCGCCCGCTCCCGACCTCGCCCTGGGGCAGCGGGCCGTGGGCAACGTGTTCGTGCAGCCCGCCCAGCCCTCGTTCGACGTGACGAGCCGGGGTGACGCGCTGACCTGGAGCGTACGTGACCTGTCCGGCGTGCAGGTGGCCGCGGGCAGCGGAACCGCCGGGACGCTGGCCGTACCGGTCGCCGAGCCGGGGCACTACCGGCTCAGCGTGACCGCGACCTCGGCCGGGCAGGCGATCGCCACCAAGGAGACCGCGTTCGCCGTGCTCACGCCCTTCACCGCGACGGGCGACTCCCCGTTCGGCGTGGCCGGGCACTTCACCCGGGCCGACTGGGGCGCTCCCGGCGGCGACCTGCTGGAACTGGCCGCCAAGGCCGGGGTGCGCACCGTGCGCGACGACGCGGTCTGGGAGTCGATCGAGAAGACCGAGGGCGTCTACGAGTACGGGCGCTACGACCCGCTGCACGCCACGCTCGACGCCGAGGACATGCGCTGGCTGGCGATCGCCGCCTACACCAACCCCCACCACGACGGGAACGCCACACCGTACACCGACGCGGGCCGCGCCGCCTACGCCGCCTACGCCTCGGCGTTGATCGGCACGTACGACCTGCCGTGGATCGAGGTCTACAACGAGTTCAACATCGGCTTCGGCGACCGGGGCAACGGGCCCGCAGACTCGCGCGCCGACTACTACTTCCCGCTGCTGAAGGCCACCTACGAGAAGGTCAAGGCCGACCACCCGCAGGTCACGGTCGTCGGCCCGGCCTCCGCCGGCGTGCCGCTCGCCTGGCTGGAGGAGCTGTTCAAGCTCGGCGCCCTCGACTACCTCGACGTGGTCTCCATCCACCCCTACGTCTACCCGGGCACCCCCGAGTCGGCCGCCAAGAGCATCGACGACCTCGACGCCCTGATCAGGAAGTACAACCACGGCAGGTCCAAGCCCATCTGGATCACCGAGCAGGGCTGGCCCACCCACACCGACGCACGCGGCGTCACCGAGGCCACCCAGGCCGCCTACGTGGTCCGCGCCCACGTGGCGGCGCTGGCCAAGGGCGTTCAGCGGTTCTTCTGGTACGACTTCATGAACGACGGCACCGACCCGGCGCTCAACGAGGACAACTTCGGCCTGGTGCGCAACACCGCCGACGCCTCCGGCCGGTGGACGCCCAAGCCCGGCTACGTCGCCTACGCCGCCATGACCAGGCAGCTCACCGGGGCCGCCTACGTCAGGCAGGAGGCCGAGGGCCGTCAGCTCTTCCGGAAGGACGGCCACGACCTGCGCGTCCTGTGGTCGGCCCAGCCCGCGACCGTCTCGCTGCGCACCGACGCCCCGCTCACCGTCACCGACCTGACCGGCGCGAGCGAGGTGCTGCGCCCGCTGGGCGGCCGCGTCACGCTCTCGCTGTCCGGCGACCCCGTCTACGTGCGCGGCGACGCCGTGCTGGAGGACGCCGCCCGCTACACGATCACCGGCGGCGGCGCCGTGGTCGGCGAGGGGATCGAGCTGAAGCTGGCCGTGGACACCACGCGCGGCCCCGCCGTACGCGGCAGCTTCGCCGTCGGCGACGTCGACGTGCCGGTGTCGGTGCGCGGCGGGCGCAAGGCCGAGATCCCGGTGTCGCTGCCCGCCGTGACCCGCACCGGCCCGCTCGACCTGGTCGGCCGCCTGAAGATCCACGGGAGGCCGGTCGCCAGGCTCGGCTCGCGGGTCGAGGTGACGCAACCGTTCGCGATCACCGCCAGGCACGTGCTCCCGGACGACCTGGCGATCACCGTGCGCAACCTGTCGGCCAAGGAGCTGGCCCCCGGCGACCTCGGCTGGGCCTTCGGCGCTCGCACCGGCACGCTCCCGATCGCCGGGACCGTGCCCGCGGGCGGCTCGCGCACCGAGCGCCTTCCCCTGGCGGACCTGCCTGCCGGGCCGTACGAGCTGCGGCTGGGCGCCGTCGCGGGCGTCGGCGTCACCGGCCGGGTGGCCCGCGTCGCCGACGGCGCGCTCAACCGGGCCGACCGCGCCACGATCACCGTCGACGGCGTGCCCGACGACCTGACCGGCCGCCCGGCCGTCGACCTCGCCGACGGCACCGTCAAGATCCCCTCGTACGGCGGGGCGGACGACCTCAGCGGCACCCTCCACGTCACCTGGGACGCCGACCGCTTCTACCTCAGCGCCAGGATCCACGACGACGTCCACACCCAGGCCGGCACCGGAGCGGACATCTGGCAGGGCGACTCCCTGCAGTTCGCCGTCGCCGCCGGACTGCCCGGCGAGACGCGCACCTGGTCCGAGCTCGGCCTCGCGCTGACCGCCCAGGGCCCGCAGTTCCACCGCTGGCTCGGCGACGGACCGGAACCCGACGCCAAGGTCGCCGTCACCCGGGACGAGACCGCCGAGGAGACCGTCTACGAGCTGTCACTGCCCTGGGCGGCACTCGCCCCGCTCACCCCGGAGGACGGCCTGTTCAGCCTGTCCGTCGTCGCCAACGACAACGACGGGACCGGCCGCGAGGGCTGGATCGAATGGGGTTCCGGCATCGCCGGGACGAAGAACCCCGCCCTCTTCCGCCCCGCCCGCTTCATCGGGCAGTAGACGAAACCCCCTGCCCCCACCTCACCCTGCCCACCGGGACCCGCACCGGTCTTCGCGCGGGGCCCGATCACGAGCGTCACCTAGGAGTGGCATGCATCGGCTGAAACGCTGGAACACCCCCACCGTCTACAACGGCTGGGAACAGATCACCCAGCGCGACATCGCCTTCCACCAGGAGGAATCGCGCGACTTCATGCCCCAGATGGGCCCCATGGTCGGCCGGGCGGTCACCGTCGTCATCGAGCCGGGCAACCCGGAGCACCCCGCTGACGTGTGGGACGACTACCGGCGCTACGTGGCCTCGGTCGACGGGCCGAAGATCGTCGTCGTGCAGGACCTCGACAAGCCCAGAACCGTCGGCTCGTTCTGGGGCGAGGTCAACAGCGGCGCGCACCGCGCGCTGGGCTGCGTCGGCACCATCACCGACGGCGCGATCCGTGACCTGGACGAGATGACCGGCGCCGGGTTCAAGGCCCTCGCCAGGCGGCTGTGCGTCGGGCACGCCCATGTCCGCCCGGTGCGCTGGGGCGTACCGGTCGAGGTGTTCGGGCAGGTCGTCGAGCCGGGGCAGCTCGTGCACGCCGACCAGCACGGGTTCCTGGCGATCCCGGCCGAGGACGAGGAGGGACTGCTGGAAGCGGCGGCCTTCATGGACGCCAACGAGTGCGGCACCGTCATCCCCGCCGCGCAGGCGGCGGGCCGCTCCCACGAGCAGGTGATCGCCGACCTCGGCGCGGCGGGCGAGGACTTCGCCCGCGCGGCCGGAGAGCGCTACGGACGGCAAGGAGAATCCCGCTGATGAAGATCATCTCAAGGAGGGTGGCCGCCGCCTGCGCGGCCATCCTGGCGGCCGGGCTGCTGACGGCCCTGCCCGCGCAGAGCGCGAGCGCCGCGGCGGCGGCCACGGCCGTGCTCGGCGCCGACCCCGTCTACACCGGCGTCGTCAAGGCGTGGCCGGGCGACGGCGACAAGGACCCGGCCCACGCCGTCAGCGAGCGCGGCGGCGAGTCGTGCTGGCAGATGTCCGGCACGCCGTACAACCGCTACGTCTACGTGGACGTGGCCGACGCCTCGATCCCGGCCGGGGCGACCCGCGCGTGGGTCGTGGTCCGCTACTTCGACGCGGGACCGGTCGGCCTCGACGTCCACTACGACGGAAAGGCGGGCGCCTTCACCGGCAGCGCCAACGTGGCGCTGACCGGCACCGGCACGTGGAAGAGCTCGGTCATCGGGCTCAGCGACATCAACTTCAAGAACCGGGTCAACGGCGCCGACTTCCGGCTCAACGTCAAGGCCGACGCCGCCTCGATCCCCGCCGTGTGCTTCAGCAGGGTCGAGGTGCACTTCACCGACCCGTCGCAGCTCACGATCACCAACCCGTCGCTGGTCTTCACCCAGGGGACGAACACGATCGACGTCGCCGCGGCGGCCGACCAGGTCGAGTGGACCATCGGCGACCCGAACGGGGTCCCGCTGCGGTCGGGCACGCGGGCGGTGGCCGGCGGCACCACGAAGATCGACATTTCCGATCTCGGCCCGGGTTACTACCGGCTGACCGTCTCGACCGGGGTCACCACTCGTTCCACCTCGTTCGGGGTCGTCACCCCGCTCGCCACGAGGGATCCGTACTTCGCCGCCGCCATCCACTACGGCTGGCAGCCGGGCATCGAGGAACAGCTGCTCAGGACGGCCGCGCAGATCGGATGGACCGAGGTGCGCTCCGACGCCAACTGGTCGGGCATCGAGAAGCAGGCGGGCGTCTACGACTTCACCGGCGCCCTCGACACCGGCCTGCGCAAGGCGCATGAGAACGGCATCACCACGATGCCCATCCTCGGCTACCGCAACCCGCTGTACGACGGCGGCAAGACGCCCAGCACCCCCGCCGGTCTGGCCGCGTTCGCCCGCTTCGGCGCGGCCGTGGCGGCCAATTACGCCTCCTTCACCAAGGACGTCTCGGTCTACAACGAGTACAACTCCACCGGCTTCAACGACGGCGCCTGCGGCATCACCCCACAGTGCTACCTCGATGTCGTCAAGGCCCTCTACCCGGCCATCCATCAGGCGGTGCCCACGGCCAACGTGGTCGGCCCGACCTCGGCCGGCACCCAGCTCGCCTGGCACGACCAGTTCTTCGCCCTCGGCGGCCTGGACTATCTCGACACGCTGAGCGTCAACTTCTACGGCTACGCCGACGCCGGGGCCGGCACGCCGCCCGAGCGGACCGTGATGACGACCGAGTTCCCGCAGCTCGTGGCGAAGGTCAAGGCCAAGAAGAACCTGCCGATCTGGATCAGCGAGAACGGCTGGCCCACCCACACCGCCGGCTCGACCGAGGCCCAGCAGGCCGACTATCTGATCAGGGCGCAGACGCTGGCCAGGAGCGCGGGCGCGGACAAGTACTTCTGGTACGACCTCATCGACGACGGCGACAACGCCGGCGAGCGCGAGCACCGCTTCGGCCTGTTCCGCCGCCCGGTCTCCGGCGTCGCCGCCCCCTCGCCCAAGCCGGCCGCGATCTCCCAGGCCGTGCTGATCCGCAAGCTCGCCGGCCGCACGCTCGGCGCCCGCCAGGACACCGGCGACGCCGACGTCTACTCCTACCCGATCAGCGGCGGCACCCGGCTGCTGTGGGCCACCCAGCCCCGCTCGGTCACGCTCGGCGCGCTCGGCGATGTCACGCTGTCCGACCAGTTCGGCGCGGTCAGCACGCTCAAGCCGCAGGCCGGCAAGGTGCGGCTCGACCTGGACGGCAGCCCGGTCTTCGTCTCCGGCCTCATCGCCTCGGTCAAGGCCGGCGCCTCGCCGCTGTCGGTCAGCGCCCCCGAGCAGTCGGTCACCGGCGAGAAGCTGGCCGTGACCGTCACCGCCGACCGTACCGGCGGCGCGAAGCTGCCGGGCAGGCTGGCCGTGGCCGCCGGCGGGGTCAAGGCCGATCTGGTCACCCGCAAGGGGCGGAAGACGTCGGTCACGCTGGAGTTGCCCGCCACCCCGGCCACCGGCCGCCGGGCGGTCACCGCCACGGTCGCCGACGACCACGGTCCCATCGCCCGGCTGCGCTCGGGCAGCCAGGTGGTCAAGCCGTACACGGTCGAGGGGCGGCCGATCATCGTCGGGAGGAAGCTGCGGATCACCGTGACCAACAACAGCCCCGCCACACCGGTCAAGCCGGGTTCCGTCGGCTGGCAGGTGGGTTCCTGGCGCGGGGTGGTCGCCGATCCGGCCGAGGTGCCCGCGCTGGGGTCGGTCTCCGTGGAGGCCCCGGTGCCGGACGCCCTGCCGTACGTGAACTACAGCTACGCGGTCACGGCCGGCACCGCGAGCGACACCGGGTCGCTCAGCTTCAGTCCGATCGAGAAGGCCGGGGCGACCACCCTGGACTCGATCGACCTGGACGGCCTGGGCCGCTGGGCCGGGCTCCGCGGCGGCACGCGGACCGGCCCCGACGACCTGTCCGGGACGGTCCGCTTCACGCACAGCCCGGACGCGCTGATCCTGGACGCGGTCATCAAGGACGACGTGCACAACGCCGCCCGCACCGACCCGTCGCTGAACTGGCAGGTCGACTCCGTGCAGTTCAGCCTGTACTCGGCCTTCCCCGGCGAGCTCACCGGTGAACGGGTCGAGGTCGGCGCGGCCCTGCTGCCCTCGGGGCCCGCCGCCTACACCTGGACCGGCCCGGCCGGTCCGACCCCGGGCGCCGATGTCGCCATCACCCGGGACGAGACTGCCAAGACCACCACGTACCGGCTGGCCGTGCCGTGGGCGTCGCTCGGCTACGACCAGCCGCCGACCGGCGTGATCGGCATCTCGTTCCTCGTCAACGACGCCGACGCCGGAACGGGCGGCGACGCCCGCGACGGCTACCTCGAATGGGGGAGCGGCGTCGGCAGCGCGCCGAAGAACCCGGCGCTGTTCCGCTCCGCCCAGCTCGTCTGAGCGGACCGGTCCAGGTCGTCGAAGCCCAGGACGTCGAGTCCCAGCTCGGCGGCCTGGGCCAGCACCGTCTCCAGCCGCGCCGGTGACACGTGATTGCACTCGTGCGAGTCCGCGACCGCGTGCGCGTAGAACGTCACCGCCTCCTCCCGCTCGGCGGCGCGCACCAGGGCCGAACGCACCGAGGCGTCGTCGACCCCGGCGGGCCTGAACAGCTTGCCCGTGTCGATCCCCGCCCCGATCAGCACGCGGCGCCCGGCGAGCTCGGCGGCCGGGGTGAAGATCTCGTCCACGGTGTCCAGGCCGCCCTCGGCCGGGTGCCGGGCGCCGCCGCGTAGCCGGTGGAACACCCCGCCCAGCACCGCGTCCGACCGTTCGTCGCGGCGGCTCACCGGATAGGCGAAGCAGGCGGCCTCGAACCCGTGCGCGCGCAGCGCCGCCAGGCACGGGGTGACGTCCTCGGCCAGGTAGCCGTCGCCGCCGAGGGCCGCGATCCGGTCGGGCGCCCACAGGTGCCGGTAGCCGTGCGCGCCCACGGTGTGCCCGTCGTCCGCCAGCTCGCGCAGCCGTCTCCATCCGTCGTCGTCGATCCGGTACGGCTCGCTGACGAAGAACGTCACCCGCGCGCCGTACTCCCTGAACAGGCCGCGCATCGCGCTCCACTCGGGGACGAAGAAGTCGTCGAAGGTCATCAGCAGGATGCCGCTCATGGCGGTGATCGTAACGTGTTAACGCGTCAACCTGAAGGCGTCAGGTCACTCGTACGCGTCCGTTGACGGGAGGTGGTCCGGATCTCTAGTCTCCACTTAATCCGGGGGATGGATTTAGTCGCCGTTCGCGAAGGAGAACCCGTGACCGCAGCCGATCCGCCCGACGTTCCTCGTGCCCTCTCCCGCCGTGCCGTCCTCGCGGGCGCGGGTCTCGGCGCGGCCGCAGCCGTACTCGGGCTCCCCGGGCCGGCGGACGCCGCCGTGACCCCCGTGCCGTTGGGGGCGCTGCTCGGGACCAACCACGCCGGCACCGCCGGTCCCGGGATCGGCGCCCTGGCGGGCATGTCATGGGATCGCGCCGACGTCCTCTGGGCCGCCGTCGAACCCACCCAGGGGACGTACGACGACAGCGCCGTCCACGCCTTCGGCGCCCGGTTCGCCGCCGCCGCGGCCAACGGTGTGACCCTGCTCCCGGTGCTGGCCTACTCCGCCCCGTGGGCCGCCCGGACGACCGCGTACGGCTGGACGCACTGGGACGTGCGGTACGAGGTCGGCGCCGCCCAGGCCGCCGTCGGCCCGGGCTGGCAGCGCCGGGTGACCCGGACCCGGATCAGCACCGGTGAAGTCCTCCAGGACGAGGTCGTCGTCCTGCCCAAGGACAGGACGCCGCCGGCGGACCCGGCGAGGTGGAGCGCGTTCGTCGACCACGTCGTGGGGATCCTGCGCGGCACGTACGGGGTCGAGTACTTCCAGGTGTGGAACGAGGCGTACTGGTCGGCGGGGTTCTGGTACGGCAGCCCGTACGAGTACGTCGACCAGATCCACAAGCCCGCGTCCACGATGATCCGCGGCCACGGCGGCAAGGTCGTCTACGGCGGCTGGCCCTCGGTGGCGGCGATCGCCCGCTTCACCGCCCTGCTGACCGAGACAGGCGCCTGGTCCAGCATCGACGTGCTCGACGTGCACTACTACAAGCCGTCCGACCTGGAGTCGCTGCGGGTCGCGTGCGTCGCCGCGCTGGGGACGTCGCTGCCGATCTGGCAGACCGAGATCGGCTACTCGACCAGCCCGGCGGCGGCCGCCCTGGTGTACCCGGGACTGCTGCACTGGGCGATCACCCGCGGCCTCGCGCAGCGGCCGGACGGCTTCAAGCTGCTCTGGTACGCCTGGCAGGCGCCCGCCTCGGCGTCCGCGGCCGACGCCGGCCGCTACCTGCGCAAAGCCGACGGGACGCCGACCTCCCACGGCGTCTGCCTCGGCACCGTCGCCGACCTCTTCGACGGCGTGGTGCCCGAGACCTACGACACCCACACCAACGACGCCGGGCTGACGACGGCCCGGGACTGGGCCTCCGGTTCCGTCGAAGGGTTCCTGGTCGGCGGCAGCAAGATCGTCATCGCCGTCCACACCCCGGCAGGCTGGGCGGGCACGCACGTGACCTTCACCCTGGCGTCGCCGCCGCCCACGGCCGTCGCGGCCCGCGTGGACCTGACCGGTCAGCGCACGCCGCTGGCCCTCACCGGCGGCACGGTCACCGTCCCGCTGGCCGACGCGCCGGGGTCGGCCGCCGCCTCCCACAACGCCGCTTCCAGCATCCGCACCTGCTATCTAGAGGTCTCCTCGTGACAATCTCCCGCCGTACCTTCCTGCGCGGCGTCGGCGTCTCCGCCACCGCCGCCGTGCTCCCCGCCGTCACCGCCCAGTGGGCGGCCGCCGATCCGCGCTCCGCCCTGCTGACCCGCGAACAGCTGACGGCGCTGCTCGGACGGGGCGCGCACCTCCCGCTCGTGAGACTCGCCGCGGCGGGGGACCTCGGCGGCGCGTTCGGCGCCCACCTGCCGAGCCGCGACGGCCAGGTGTCCGTCACGGGCTGGGCCGGCGCGGACGACCTGTCGGCCGACCTCGCGCTCGGCTACGACGCCGAACGGCTGTACGTCGCCGCGACGGTGACCGACGACGTCCACCACCCGATCGGCGGCACCAACCAGTGGCAGGGCGACGGGCTCCAGATCGCCTTCGGCGACAGCGGCGGCGGATACGGCCCGGAGTACGGCCTCGCGCTGCTCGACGGCTGCCCCGAGGTCTACCGGTTCAGCGACGGCCCGGTCACCTCGCCGGTCGGCGACGTCACCCTGACCGCCCGGCGAGAGGGGACGAAGACGCACTACCTGGCGGCGTTCCCGTGGGCCTCGACCGGCGTCGACGCTCCGGCTCCCGGCGGCTCGGTGCTGTTCAACGCGATCGTCAACGACAACGACGGCGCGAACCGGCGGGGCTGGATCCAGTGGCGTCCCGGCATCGCCACCGGCAAGTCCGCGCAGGAGTTCGTCCGGCTGGCGGCCCTGCCCGAGTCGGGCGCGTGCCAGGCGTGGATCACCCTCGACGAGGACGAGGTCGAGGCGGGGTCCACGATCGAGGCGTCGATCTTCGTCCTGAACTGGGACGACGCCGACCGCCGCGTCGAGGTGACCGGCCCGGACGGCGCCGCGACGCCCGCGGCGATCCCGGCTCGCACCACCCTGCGGCTCACGATCCCCATCACCGCGACGACCGCGGGCGAGCTCGCGATCACCGCCTCGGTGAAGGACCTGACCGGCGGCGCCACCACCGATCTGGCGGCGACCGGCCGGGTGACGATGTCGGCGGAGGCGATCGCGCGGGACCTCGCCGAGATCGCCGCCTCCGTCAGGACGGCCGGGGACCTGCTGGCGCAGTGCGCGGACCGGGGGATCCCCACCCACTACGAACGCGTCGACGCGACCACCTTGGAGAAGTTCACCGGCTACACCCGCGACGACGTCACGGCAGGTCAGAGGTGGCGCGCCACCTACAACACGGTCACCATGACGGCGATGGCCGACCACCTCCTCACCCGCCTGCGCGCCCTGGCCGCCGGGAAGGCGGAGGGGACGCGGGTGCCGCGCTACGTCACCGGGCCGATCGGCCGCGAGGACTGGATGTTCACCGGCACGGTCTCCGACGGCACGACGACTGGGAAGGGCCGCCCGGTCGTGTTCAGCGGCCCGATGGGATGGGCCGAGGTGGTCGCCGACATCCCCAGGCTGGCCGATCTGGGCTTCAACGCCTGCGCCCTGGAGATGGGGCCGCAGAGCGCGATCGTCCCGCCGGACGCGATCCCGGGCTGGGGCACGACGGGCGTCGGCGACGCGGCGGTGACCTTCGCCCGCGACGCGTCGGTCTCGCACGGCTCCGCCGCGTCCCTGCGCGTGTCGTTCGCCGGTCCGAGGAGGCCGAACAACTACCGCCAATTCTCCCAGCTGCTGACCGTGGAGCCGGGGGCCGCCTACCGGGTCCGCGCGTGGATCAAGGGGCAGGACGTCACCCTTCGCGCGGTGTCGATCCCCACCGCCACCTGGGCCACCCGCTACTACCCGCCGGAGGGCACCTACGACTGGCAGCCGGTCGAGTTCACCCTCACCCCCGGCAACGTGTCGTCCTACCGCTTCTCGATCATCTGCGAGGGCCAGGTCGGGGCGCTGTGGATCGACGACCTGACCATCACGCGCGCCGATGGGACGGGGCCGGAGAACATCGCGGGCAACGGCGGGTTCGACGAAGCCGTGACGGTCGCGGCGAGCGGCGAGTACGCGGTGTCGCCGTACGAGATCGACCGGGGCCCGGTGCGCTGGCTCGCGGCGGCGGCCGAGGCGGACGTCGCCCTGAGCCTGCTGCTGGCGCCGCAGTACTTCCCGGCCTTCCTGACGGCCAGGCACC
This sequence comes from Nonomuraea sp. NPDC047529, assembly GCF_040642995.1. Classification (NCBI taxonomy): domain Bacteria; kingdom Bacillati; phylum Actinomycetota; class Actinomycetes; order Streptosporangiales; family Streptosporangiaceae; genus Nonomuraea; species Nonomuraea sp. NPDC047529. The sequence goes on from NZ_JBEYTJ010000015.1 coordinate 34,748, forward strand.
CCGACCTCAAGCTGGCCGAGGGGTACGACGTCCACCACCCGCTGGCGCGGGAGGTGATCGAGGCGTTCCTGCGTGCGATCATCCCCAGGATCGCGAAGTCGCCCGCGCTGCACAGCCTGATCCTCAGCAACGAGCCCCGCTACGTCGACACGGCGAGCCCGTCGACCAGGCGCGGCTGGGCGCGCTTCCTCACCGCGGAGTACCGCGACATCGCCGCGCTCAACAAGGTGTACGGCACCGCGCACCGGAGCTTCGACGAGGTGCCCGTCCCCGGCGTGCGGGCGGTCGAGCCGACCGTGCCCTGCCACGACTGGATCACCTTCAACACCAGGGCGTTCGCCTCGTGGCACGCGTGGATGGCCGAGGTGGTCCACGACCTCGCCCCGGACGTCCCGGTGCACTCCAAGATGGTGGGCAGCACCCTGAAGGACCGCAACTACCTGCTGTGGGGCCCCGATCCCGAGCAGTGGGCCACCTTCTCCCAGCTGTCGGGCAACGACGCGTCGAACTACCCGGGACAGGGCGTCGACGGCTTCCTGGGCAAGTTCGCGTTCTACGACCTCCAGGCCGGCATCGCGCGGACCCCGGTGTTCGACTCCGAGGACCACGTGATCCCCGACCGCAGCACGTCGTACTCCAAGGTGGAGGCGGCCCACGTCGCGGCGGACCTGTGGCAGGGGGCCCTGCACGGCCGTTCCGCCACCGCCTTCTGGGTGTGGGCGCGGACCACCGAGGCGGCGTCCACGCTGGCGGGCAGCATGCTGCACCGGCCGGACGTGATCGCCGCGGCCGGCCGGACCAGCCTGGACCTGAACCGGTTCGCCGCCGAGGTGGCCCTGTTGCAGGGTGCCGGGGCCGGTGTCGGCATTCTGTACTCGCGCACCTCGTCGGTGTACTCCGCGCGGCACCTGGCCGCGGTGCGCGAGGTGTACAAGGCCCTGACGATGAACGGCGTCCCCGTGCACTTCGTCACCGAGTCCGGCCTGTCCGGGCGGCAGGCCACCGAGGGGGTGAAGATGGTGATCGCACCCGGGGTGACGCATCTGCCGTCCGCCTGCCTGCGGGGGCTGCGGGACCTGGCCGGCAAGGCCCGGCTCGTCGTCGCGGGCGCCGACGCCCTGACGCGCGACGAGCGGAACCAGGCCCTTCCGGCCGGTGAGCGCGCGCAGGTGCTCAGGAAGGCGACCGTCCTGCCGGCCGACGGCCCGGCCGGCCTCGGGGCCGCCGTGCTCGGCCTGGCGCGGCGGAGCCGGCTCGACGTGGTGACGCTGGAGCGTACGTCCGGCGGCGCGCCCGCGGACGTCGAGTGGCGGCCGGTGCACGACGGCAGGCGCTGGCTGGTCGGCGTGACGAACTACGGCAAGCGCACGGAAGTGGTGACGATCAGGCTCCACGGCCGCGGGCCTCTCGAACTCCAGGACCTGCTCACCGGCGAACGACTCGACCGGTCGAGGACGGAGCTGGCCCCGCTGACGCCGCGCCTCCTGACGCTCCGGTAAATGCCGTCTTTTTATTCCAACCAGCGGACTAAAGGAAACCCAACGTGTTGTGGACCGTGAAGTCGCCCGAGGGCGCGGTCGAGCTCGACGTCTCACTGGACGACCGGGGCCGGCTCTTCTACGACGTGCGGCGGCGCGGCGTCGTACTCCTCCGGCGCTCCAGGCTCGGCGTCGAGCGGCAGGACGCGTCGTTCCACGACGGGCTCACGCCGGTCGCCGAACCCGTGGCCGAGGTGCGGGACGACGGTCACACCGCGGCGCACGGCAAGCGCGCCGTGCTGCGCGAGCGGTTCACGGCGGCCACGCTGTCGCTGCGTGGACGCAACGGCGCGCGTCTCGATCTCGACCTCCGCGTCCTGGACGACGCCGTCGCGTTCCGCTACCGCTTCCCCGAGGGCTCCGGCACGGCCACGGTCACCAGGGAGCTGACGACCTTCGCGTTCGCGTCGGAAGGGCGGGCCTGGGCGCAGCCGACCTCGCCCTCCGACGGTGGCGGACCCGCCCACGAGCACCTCTACACCAACGGCGTGCCCATCGGCACCCCGACCGGCGCGCGCTCGTACGACCTGCCGGCCACGTTCGAGGTGAACGGGCAGTGGCTGCTCGTCTCCGAGGCCGGGCTCGACGAGACCTTCCACGGCACCCGGCTGGCCCCCGTCCCGGCCGGCCGGGAGTACGGCGTGCTGGGCCCCGACCCGGACGAGGGCCTCGGGCACGGCGACGTCCTGGCCACGTCGGCGCTGCCGTGGACGCTCCCGTGGCGGTTCGTCGCGATCGCGGACACTGCGGCCGAGCTGGTCGAGTCCACGACCGTGTGGCACCTGGCCGAGCCCTCCACGATCACCGACACCTCGTGGATCAGGCCGGGACGCGTCTCGTGGAGCTGGTGGTCGGAGAACGCCAGCCCGCGCGACCTGGCCGCGCTGCGGCGCTTCGTGGACCTCGCGGGCGAGATGGGCTGGGAGTACTCGCTCGTCGACGCGAACTGGACGGTCCACGCGGAGCAGGAGATCCGCGACCTGGTCCGCTACGCCGCAGAACGGGACGTGCGCCTGTTCCTCTGGTACAACTCCGCCGGGCCGAACAACGACTCGACCGAGGGGCCGCGCGACCTCATGCACCTGGCCGAGGCGCGGCGGGCGGAACTGGCCAGGATCGCGGACTGGGGGATCGCCGGGATCAAGGTCGACTTCTTCCACTCCGACAAGCAGGCCGGGATCGCGCACTACCTCGGCATCCTGCGGGACGCGGCCGAGGCCAGGCTGATGGTCAACTTCCATGGCAGCACCGTCCCGCGCGGCTGGGAGCGGACGTGGCCGCACCTGATGACGATGGAGGCCGTACGCGGGGCCGAGTGGTACCTGTTCGGGCCGACGTTCGCGGAGGAGGCCGTGTGGCACAACACCGTGCTCCCGTTCACCCGCAACGTGATCGGCCCGATGGACTACACGCCGGTCACCTTCGGCGACGCGCTGAGGCCCCGCAGGACCACGGCGGCCCACGAGCTGGCGCTCGCGGTGGTCTACGAGTCGGGGCTGCTGCACTTCGCGGACTCGCCCGAGTCCTACCGGGCGCAGCCGGCGGAGGTGCGCGAGGTGCTGCGGGCCGTGCCGGCCGCCTGGGACGACACGGTCGGGCTGGCGGGGGAGCCGGGCGACCACGTCGTGCTGGCCCGCCGTACGGGAGGGACCTGGTGGCTGGCGGGCATCAACGGCCCGGTCGCGCGCCCGGCGGCCACCCTCGGCCTCGGGCGTCTCGGGCCGCTGAGCGGCACCTGGCGCCTGGTCGGCGACGGCGCGGACCGCGACGCGGTGGCGGTCTCCGACGTCGCGGCGGGCGAGGCGTTCCAGGTGCCCGCCATGCCCCCGGGCGGCGGCTTCGTCGCCCGCCTGCTTCCCGGGTGGGGCTAGGGGCGGGCCGAGAAGCGTTCGTCGAGGATCAGGCAGGCGGCGCCGATCGCGGCCACGTCGGCGCCCAGAGCGGTGCCCACGACGCCGAGGTCGTGGATCTCGCGCATCACGAACCGCTCGGCCACCGCCGACCGGAGCAGCGGCAGGTAGTGGTGTGGGGGCCGGGCCCCGGCGGGCCCCCCGCACACCACCACCCCGGGGTCGGGCCCGTGGGCCCGGGGGGGGCTCGCGCGGGGGCGCCAACCCCCACCCCCGCCCCCCGCGCCCCGTGTTGGCGGTTGTGGTTGGGGGGGCGGCCGGACGCCCGGGGGGCCCCCCCCCCCACCACGAGCTCGGTGTCGAGCAGGTTGCCGATGGTGAGGATCGCGCGGGCGAGCCGCCGCCCGGACCGGCGCAGGATCTCCACCGCCCGCGCGTCGCCGTCGTCGGCCGCCCGGCACAGCGCGCCGAGCCGCCTGACCGCCTGGACGAGCTGCCCGTCCTCCGGCGTGGCGGGCAGGACGCCCGCCGCGACGGCCTCCTGGATGAGGAACAGCGGCGAGCAGGCGGTGCCCAGGCAGCCGCGCTGCCCGCACTCGCAGGGCGGCCCGTCGGCGTCGACGATCAGGTGTCCGATGTCGCCGGCGTTGCTGGACCGGCCGCGTACGACGATGTCGCCGCTGACCAGCCCCACCCCGACGCCGGTGCCCAGGTAGAGGAAGGCGAAGTCGCTGTTGCCCGTCGCGCCGCCGGCCCAGCGTTCGGCCACCGCGGCTGCGGTGACGTCCTTGTCGAGCACGATGGGCAGCCCGGTGGCCCGGTGCAGCCGGTCGACGAGCTCGACGCGGTGCCAGCCGGGCAGGTGGGGCGGGTCGACCATGGCTCCGCCCGCGATGTCCAGGGGGCCGGGCGCCGCGATGCCGAGGCCGAGCACCCGCTCGCGCTCGACGCCGGATCCGGCGAGCAGGACGTCGAGGGCCGAGGCCATGCCGGTCATGATGGCGTCGGCGTCCTGGGGGCTGGAGGTCTGCCTGCTGAAGTGGGCCACGAGGTTGCCGCCGAGGTCGAGCAGCACGTACGTGATCGTGGCCGGGTCGATGTGCACGCCGAGCGCGTAGCGGCTGGCGGGCACCAGCTCAAGGGTGCGGCGGGGCCGGCCGAACCCGGTCGTGGACGTGCCGGTCTCCGCGATGAGCCCCTGGTCGAGCAGCCGCTGGCAGACGTCCGACACGGTCTGCGCGGCGAGGCCCGTCTCGACGACCAGCTCCGCCCGCGAGCTCCCGGTCCGCGCGCGCCTGATCGCGTCGAGGACGACGGAGTCGTTGAAGTCCGCGACGTGTTCGAGGTTGGAGCCGCGCCGGAGCCCGGAGGAGCGGCCGGGCGGCCCGCCCTCGCGCCTGGCTGCCTTCCCGACCGTGGTCGACTCCCGCCTGGCTGCTGCCACTGATCCCCGTTCCCCTCGCTGTCGTCGCGCTCTGCGCCTACCTTAGCCAACCCGTCGTTGACTTATTCAAGACGTCGGAAATATTGTAGATCCGCTTTGCTTGATTCGACCCCAGAAAGTCGGCATCCATGATGCAGCTCGCACACGCCGCCGATGTCACCGTGGTCGGCGGCGGCCTGGCCGGAGTCACGGCCGCGGTGAGCGCCGCGCGCAACGGCGCGAAGGTGGCCCTGATCAACAACAGGGGAGTGCTGGGCGGCAACTCCAGCAGCGAGATCCGGGTGTGGGTGGTGGGCGCCACCGCGCACGGCGCGCAGAAGTTCGCCCGCGAGACCGGCCTGATGGGCGAGCTGTTCGCGGAGAACCAGTGGCGCAACCCGGAGGGCAACCCGATCCTTTGGGACCACGTCGTCCTCGACCTGGTACGCGCCGAGCCGAACATCACCCTCTTCCTCAACACCGAGGTCCGCGAGGTCGAGGCCGACGGCGAGGAGCATGACCGGGTGATCCGCTCGGTCACCGGCTGGCAGTCCGGCTCCGAGAAGCTGATCACGTTCGAGTCGCCGATCTTCCTCGACTGCACCGGCGACGGCCTGGTGGGCCTGCTCGCCGGCGCCAGGTTCGCCACCGGCAGGGAGGACCGCGGCGCGTACGGCGAGGAGTGGGCCCCCGAGGTGGCCGACGACGACATGCTCGGCAGCACGATCCTCTTCTACACCAAGGACACCGGCCACCCGGTCCGTTTCGTCCCGCCGGGCATCACCAAGGACATCGAGGCGTTCGACCTGCCGCTGCGCCGCCACATCGACCCCGGCATGAACGGCTGCGACTACTGGTGGATCGAGTGGGGCGGCGAGCTCGACGCGGTCGCCGACAACGAGCGCATCCGGGACGAGCTGTGGGGCATCGTCTTCGGCATCTGGGACCACATCAAGAACTCCGGCCGCTTCGAGGCCGACAACCTGACGCTGGAGTGGGTGGGCAGCCTGCCGGGCAAGCGCGAGTACCGCCGCTTCCTCGGCGACCACGTCCTGACCCAGCAGGACATCACCGGCCAGACCCGCTTCCCCGACGCGGTCGGCTTCGGCGGCTGGTCCATCGACCTGCACCCGCCCGGCGGCATCTACGCCGACGACAGCCCCTCCAAGCACCTGTTCGGCCCCGGCCTGTACGACATCCCGTTCCGCTGCCTGTACTCCGCCAACGTGCGCAACCTGCTGCTGGCCGGCCGCGACATCTCCGCCAGCCACGTCGCCTTCGGCAGCACCCGGGTGATGGCCACCTGCGCCGTCGTGGGAGAGGCCGCGGGCGCGGGGGCCGCGCTCGCCGTACGCAGGGGCGTGACGCCGCGCGAGATCACCGCCTCGCACATGGACGAGTTGCAGTCGATGCTCCTGCGGCAGGACGCCTCCCTGCTGGGCGTGCCCTGGCAGGACCCGTCCGACCTGGCGCTCAAGGCCGTGGTGACGGCGTCGTCCACGCTCACCCGCCTGGCGGGCGGCGCAGACGGCGAGCCGGAACCGTTCCCGATCGGCGAGGCCGACTTCGGGCTGCTGCTGCCCGCCGACCCGCGGATCGACGTCGTGCGGATCGGCGTCGACGCCGCCCGCGCCACCACCGCGACGGTCGAGCTGTGGGGCACGGGCGGCGGGCTGAACCACATCCCCGTGGAACCGCTCGCCCGGCGCGAGGTCCCGGTCGAGGCCGGGCGCGGCCTGCTGGAGGCCCGCTTCGACGACGTGCCCCCCGGCGGGGGCGAGGCGGTCGTGGTCGTCCGGCGGAACGCCGACCTCGCCGTCCTGGCCGGCGCGGGCCGCCCGCCGTACGGCGTCCTCGGGCTGCTCAGCAGGGAACCGGCGCTCGACACCGGCAAGCCGCAGAGCAACGCGTGGTCGGCCTTCGAGCTGCGCAGGCGCACGCCGCGGTTCGAGGTCGAACCCGCGACCGCCGCCTACCGGCCCGAGCAGGTCGCGGGCGGGCCGGCCAGGCCGTACGACGGGCCCAACCTGTGGGTCTCCGAAGGCGGCGGCGAGCAGCACGTCGAGCTGCGCTGGAGCGAGGAGCGGACGATCGGCCGGGTGGAGCTGATCTTCAACGACGACGTCGACGAGGACCTGATCAACCTGCATCACCACCGTACGCCGTACCTCGTGCCGCCGGAGCTGGTGAAGGACTACCGGATCGAGGTGGAGCGCACGGGCGGCCGGGAGACGGCCGTGTCCGTCACCGGCAACCGGATGCGGCGCCGGGTCCACGTGCTTGACCCCGCCACGCGGGCGGGCGCCCTGCGGGTCGTCGTCACGGCGACCAACGGCGACGAACGAACCATGATCGTCGCCGTGCGGGTCTTCGAAACCTGACTTTGGAGAGAGTGCATCGTGCATGACAACCGTTTGATCGTCGAGGGACGGCTGGAGCGTTTCGTCCAGCAGTTCCTGCCCGGCGCCCTCTACCGGGAACGGCGGCCCCTCGCCGTCGAGGCGTGGAACGTGCCGGGCGAGCCGGTGCCCGCACCGGTGGCGTTCGCGGCCGGCTACCAGCCGGTCACGCTGCCGCACTCCTGGGGCGACCCATGGGGCACGACCTGGTTCCACGTGACCGGCCGCGTGCCGGAGGAGATTCCCCCGGGCACCCGGCTGGAGCTCGTCGTCGACCTGGGCTTCTCCGGGCCGCGTCCCGGGTTCCAGGCCGAGGGGCTCGCGTACCTGCCCGACGGCACGCTCATCAAGGCCGTGGCGCCGCGCAGCTCCCACCTGCCGTGGGACCCGGCCCGGCCGTCCATCGACCTGTACGTGGAGGCGGCGGCGAACCCGGAGCTCGCCGGCGAGAACACCTACGAGCCGACGCCGCTGGGCGACCGGGCGACGGCGGGCAGCGGGCCGCTCTACACGGCCAGGGCGTTCGACGTGGCGCTGCTGGACGTCGGGGTGTGGGAGCTGGCGCAGGACATCTGGACGCTGGACGGGCTGATGCGCGAGCTGAGCCCGGACTCGGCGCGCCGCTGGGAGATCCTGCGGGCGCTGGAGCGGATGCTCGACGCCGTCGACCCCGCCGCCGTCTCGGCGACCGCGGCGGCCGGACGCGCGGCGCTGGCCGGGGTGCTGGCCAGCCCGGCCGCGGCCAGCAGCCACCGGATCGTCGCCGTCGGGCACGCCCACATCGACTCGGCCTGGCTGTGGCCGGTGCGCGAGACGATCCGCAAGTGCGCGCGCACGTTCGCCAGCGCGGTGACGCTCATGGACGAGCACCCCGAGTACCGCTTCGCCTGCTCCTCCGCCCAGCAGCTGGCCTGGGTGAAGCAGTATTACCCGGCGCTGTTCGAGCGCATCAGGAAGAAGGTGGCCGCCGGGCAGTTCATCCCGGTCGGCGGCATGTGGGTCGAACCCGACATCAACATGCCCGGCGGCGAGTCGCTGGCCCGCCAGTTCCTGTACGGCAAGCAGTTCTTCCTGAAGGAGTTCGGCGTGGACACGCTGGAGGCGTGGGTGCCGGACACCTTCGGCTACTCGGCCGCGCTGCCGCAGATCATCGCCGCCTCCGGCAGCCGCTGGTTCCTCACCCAGAAGATCTCCTGGAACCAGGTCAACCAGATCCCGCACAGCACCTTCCTGTGGGAGGGCATCGACGGCACCCGGATCTTCACCCACTTCCCGCCCGCCGACACCTACATCTCCGAGCTGTCCGGCGCCGAGCTCGCCCACGCCGCGCGCAGCTACAAGGAGAAGGGCGTGGCCGGGACCTCGCTCGTGCCGTTCGGCTGGGGTGACGGCGGCGGCGGCCCGACCCGCGAGATGCTCGCCGCCGCCGAGCGGCTCGGGTCACTGGAAGGCTCGCCGGTGGTGACGATCGACTCGCCCCAGGCCTTCTTCGAACGCGCCGAGGCCGAGTACGAGAGCCCGCCGGTGTGGTCGGGCGAACTCTACCTCGAACTGCACCGCGGGACCCTGACCAGCCAGCACCTGACCAAGCAGGGCAACCGCCGCAACGAGCACCTGCTGCGCGAGGCCGAGCTGTGGGCCGCGACCGCCGCCGTCCGCGAGGGGGCCGCCTACCCCTACGACGAGCTGACCGGCAGCTGGCACACCGTGCTGCTGCAGCAGTTCCACGACGTGCTGCCCGGCACCTCGATCGCCTGGGTGCACGACGAGGTCGAGCAGAACGACGCCCGCCTGCGGGAGAGCCTGGGCCGCGTCATCGACGAGAGCGTACGCACCCTCGTCGGCGAAGGCGACCTGGAGCTCGCCACGGACGGGCTCGGCATCCGGGAGCCCGCCGCGCACCCGGCGGACGTCTCCCTCACCGAGGAGGACGCCGGATTCGTGCTCGACAACGGGCTCGTCCGGGCCGTGATCGACCGCCGGGGCCACCTGGTGTCGCTGCGCGACGCCGCGACCGGCCGCGAGGCGATCGCGCCGGGAGCGGCGGGCCACCGGCTGGTGCTGCACCGCGACATCCCCAACGAGTGGGACGCCTGGGACATCGACGAGCACTACCGCCGCGTCTCCCGCGACGTCGACGAGGTCGAGAGCCTGGAGACCGGCGCCGGTGAGGTCGTCGTCACCCGCCGCTTCGGCGACTCGACGATCAGGCAGACGCTGCGGCTGCGCCCCGGATCGGCCGCGCTCGACCTGGCCTGCGAGGTCGACTGGCACGAGCGCCACGCCCTGCTCAAGCTCGTCTTCCCGCTGGACGTGCACGCCGACAGGTTCGCCGCCGAGACCCAGTTCGGCCACGTGTACCGGCCCACGCACACCAACACCTCCTGGGACGCCGCCCGCTTCGAGGTGTGCGCGCACCGCTGGATCCACGTCGGCGAGCCCGGGTACGGCGTGGCCATCGCCAACGAGTCGACGTACGGCCACGACGTGGTGCGGCACACCCGCCAGGACGGCGGCACGACCACGACGGTCGGCCTGTCCATGCTGCGCGGGCCGATGTTCCCCGATCCCGGATCCGACCTCGGCAGGCACACGCTCGCCTACTCGATCAGGCCGAACGCCGGCATCCGCGAGGCCGTCGCCGAGGGGTACCGCGCGAACGTGCCGGCGCGTGCCGTGCGCGGGGCGCGGGAGGTCGAGCCGCTGGTACGGGTCTCACACCCGGCCGTGATGGTGGAGGCGGTCAAGCTCGCCGAGGACCGCAGCGGCGACGTGATCGTCCGCCTGTACGAGTCGGAGGGGACCAGGGCGTCCGTGCGCGTCGAGTGCGTCGGGGACGCGCGCTTCGTGGACCTGATCGAACGCGACGTCGAGCCGCCCGCGGGGGCCGAGTTCGAGCCGGGGGCCGTGTCGCTGACGCTGCGCCCGTTCCAGCTCGTCACCCTGCGCTTCACAGCAGCTGGTCGATGAACTCCAGGAGGGTGGCGAGGTCGGGGGCGGCCTGACCGCCCGCGGTCGTGCGGCCGACGACGAGCTTCGGCGCGAAGTCGGCCGCCGTGCCGGGCGCGATCAGGTGTCGCGCCGCCGCGTCGCCGAGCGCGGGCAGGTTGGGGTCGATGGTCGTCAGGAACCCCGACCTGCGCTGCGGCGGGTCCATGGAGAAGTGGTCGTGGCCGACCAGCGCGACGTCCTCGGGGATCCGCAGGCCGTGGGCGCGCAGGCCGACGTAGGCGCCGTAGGCGATGAAGTCGTTGGCGCAGAAGATGGCGTCGACGTCGGTGCCCGCCTCGATCAGCCGGTTGACGGCCTGGAGGCCCCACGCCTTGGACCAGTCGCCGAAGATCGGCTCGACCGGGTGCCCGGCGGCGGCGAGGGTCTCGACGAACCCGCGTGTGCGCAGCTCGGCGCCCCTCTCGCTGCCCTCCCCGATGTGCGCGATCCTCGTCCTGCCGAGTGACAGCAGGTGCTCGGCGGCCAGCCGCCCCGCGCCGTGGTCGTCGGGCAGGAACGAGACGTCGGCCGGGTCGTCGGACTCGCAGAAGGCGTAGGCGACGGGGCAGGACAGCCGGTCGGAGACGGACGGGTAGAGGCCCGACGGCCCGGACCCGATGACCAGCACGGCGTCGACGTGGCGGGCCTCCAGCGCCCGGACGAACTGGGAGCGCCGCTGGTCGCTCTCGGCGGCGTCGCACACGAGCGTGGCCAGCCCGGCCGCGGCCAGCCTGCGCTCGGCGCCGCGCAGCACCATGCTGCTGAAGATCTCCGAGGCGTCCTCGATGATGATCCCGACCAGCTCGCTCCGCCCCCTGGCGAAGGACTTGGCCAGGGCGTTGGGCCGGAAGTCGAGGCGTTCCACGGCGTCGTGGATGCGCCTGCGGGTCTCCTCGGAGGCGCGTCCGGTGTTGTTGAGCACCTTCGACACCAGCGACACCGAGACCCCGGCGGCAGCGGCGACGTCCGCGAGGGTTGTGGCCTTGCGCGCCATCAGTTCCTTCCCTCCCGGTGACAACAGGTTACTTCCACGTTTCTCCGGACTCTTGACAAAGTACCAGGATCAGCAAGACCATGGCGATGGTCAACCGGTTGACCATCGCCATGAAATCCGCCGGCACGCCACTGCTGCCCGCGTGAGCCCCCAGCGGTCACGACACCGCCCGAGCTCGATCGCCACCATGCCCGCAAAGAGGGATTCGTCATGCTGCATCACAAGAACTGGCGGCTCGCCGGTATCGCGATGACCGGAATCATAGCTCTCACCGCCTGTTCGTCCGGACGTCCCGAGGCCGGGGCGGACCCGGACGCCAAGGTGACGATCCACGTCGGCAACATGCCCACCAAGGACAACGCCGACAATCTCGCCCTGTTCGACAAGCAGGTCGCGGCCTTCCAGAAGCTCCACCCGAACATCACCGTGGTGGGCGAGGAGACCAAGTTCGACCCGCAGACGTTCGCCGCCCTCGTCGCCGGCGGCTCGATGCCCACCACGATGCAGGTGCCGTACACCAACATCCAGCAGCTCGCGCTCAACGGCCAGGTACGCGACATCACCGACCTCGTCAAGGGCGACGTGGTGCTCTCCAAGCTCAACCCGGCCGTCGCCAAGCAGACGCAGAACGCGGAAGGCCGCACCTTCGGCGTCGTCTCGGCCGCGTACACGATGGCCTTCATCTACAACAGGGCGCTGTACGAGAAGGCGGGCCTCGACCCCGACGCCCCGCCGAAGACCTGGGACGAGGTGCGCGCCAACGCCAGGGCGATCGGCAGGTCGAGCGACGCGGCCGGCTTCACGATCGCGACCACGACGAACTCCGGCGGCTGGATCCTCACCACGATGGCCTACGCCAACGGCAGCGCCATCCAGCGGCGCGAGGGCGACACCGTCACGTCCACGATCGACGCGGCCGGCGTGAAGGACGCGCTGACCCTCCTGCACGACGTCCGATGGACCGACCAGGCGGCGGGCAAGAACTTCCTGCTGAGCCAGGACGACATGCGCAACTCCATCGCCGCCGGCCGGATCGGGCAGACCGTCCTCGGCGCCGACCTCTACCGCGACCTCGTCGGCAACCGCGACATGCCCGGCGACGACCTGGGCATCGCGCCGCTCCCGCAGTCGGCCACCGGCATCGGCACGCTGGGCGGCGGCGACATCGCCGTCGTCAGCCCCAAGGCCGCCCCGAGCGAGGCGGCCGCCGCGCTGGAGTGGGTGAAGTTCCGGTACCTGAACCGCTTCCTCGACCAGCGGGCCGCGGTCGAATGGGCCGAGACGTCCAAGGCGGGCGGCCTGCCCGTGGGCGCGCCCGAGGTGCCGCTGTTCTCGCCGGAGATCTACGACCGCTACCTGACCTGGGTCTCCGCCTACGTCAACGTCAAGCGGGACAACTACCGGGCCTACTTCGACAGCCTGGGCAAGCTGCCCATACTCGGCGAGCCGCCCGTGGCCGCGCAGGAGACGTACGCGCTTCTCGACGCCGTCACCCAGCAGGTCCTCACCAAGCAGGACGCCGACATCCCGGCGGCGCTCACCCAGGCCCGGACGGACGCGCAGGCGCTGATCGATGCCGCCGCTCAGTAGGTGGACCCAGCGCGGTGGCCTCGGCAAACTTCTGTTCACCGCGCCCATGCTCATCGTGTTCGGGCTGTTCTCGTGGTGGCCGATCCTGCGCAGCCTGGTCCTCAGCTTCCAGCGCACCAACCTGGTCACCGACCCGACCTGGGTCGGGCTGCGCAACTTCAGCAGGGTGCTCGCCGACCCGCTGCTGGCCACCGCGGCCTGGAACACCGTGTGGTTCACCGTGCTGGCCCTGGTCGTCGGCTTCCCCGTGCCGGTGCTGCTCGCCGTGTTCATCGGGGAGCTGCGCCGGACCAGGACTATCGCCAGCGTGCTCGTCTACGTGCCGATCATCATCCCGCCGGTCGTGGCGGTGCTGCTGTGGAAGCAGCTCTACGATCCGAGCGAGCACGGCCTGCTCAACACCGTGGCGGGCTGGGCCGGGCTGGGGCCCTTCCCCTGGCTGCAGAGCGCCGAGACGGCGATGCCCAGCATCGTCGTGCAGGCGACGTGGGCGGGCTTCGGCACGACGACGATCATCTACGTCGCCGCGCTGATGTCGGTGCCGCCCGAGCTCTACGAGGCGGCCGAGCTCGACGGCGCCGGGGTGCTGCGCCGGGTGTGGCACATCACGCTGCCGCAGTTGCGCCCGGTCATCCTGCTCATGCTGATCCTCCAGGTGATCGGCACGTTCCAGGTGTTCACCGAGCCCTACGTCATGACCGGCGGCGGGCCGGACAACAGCACGGTCACGCTGCTCATGCTGATCTTCAAGTACGCCTTCGTCGCCGGCGACTTCGGCAAGGCGACGGCCCTGAGCCTGATGCTCGCCGTCTTCCTCACCGCCCTGTCCGCGGTGTACCTGCGAGCCACGAGGGGGTGGAAGCGTTCATGAACGAGCGTGGCATCCTGTCCAGCGGCGAACGCCGCAGGCCGGCGACCCGCGTGGTGTTCACCGGACTGATCGTGGCCGTGCTCGCCTGCCTCGCGGTCGTCGCGGCCGGGCCGATCCTCTGGCTGGCCAAGTCGGCGGTGTCGACCTCGCAGGACATCCTGCGCGACCCGTTCGGCTGGTGGCCGAGCGGGATCCGGTGGGACAACCTCGTCAGGGCGTGGAACGGCATGGACATCGGCCGGGCCCTGGCCAACACGGTCTGGATCGCGGCCGGCAACTGGTTCTTCGGCCTGCTGGTCGCGCTGACCGGCGGCTACTCCCTCGCCATCCTGCGGCCGAGGTACGCCGGGGTCGTCTCGGCCGCGGTGATGGCCACCCTGTTCATCCCGGGCGTCGTCTCCCTCGTGTCGCTGTACCTGACCGTGATCGACGTGCCGGGCGTCGGGGCCAACCTGATCGACAGCTACTGGGCCGTCTGGCTGCCCGCCGCCGCGCACGCCTTCAACGTGCTGCTGGTGAAGAACTTCTTCGCCGAGCTGCCGAAGGAGGTCTTCGAGGCGGCCAAGGTCGACGGGGCCAACTCCTTCGAGGTGTTCCGGCGCATCGTGCTGCCGATGTCGCGGCCGATCATCGCCGTCGTCTCGCTGCTCACGCTGGTGTCGGCCTGGAAGGAGTTCCTGTGGCCGCTCCTGGTGCTGCCCTCGCCCGATCTGCAGCCGCTGTCCGTCGTCCTCTACAAGATCTCGGCCACCGCGGAGACCAGCACGCTCGTCGCCGCCATGTTCATCGCGGTGATCCTCCCGCTGGTCTTCTTCCTGCTGTTCCAGAAGCAGTTCCTCCGGAGCGCCGGCCGAGCCGGCGCGGTCAAGGGGTGACCCGATGAAAACACTGTCCGCGCTCCTCCTCCTCGCCACCGCGTTAGCCGCCCCGAAACTCCCGTACTCCAACACCTTCGACCCGTGGGCCATCAGCAGGAGCGGCTCGGCCGAGGTCGCCTTCACCGCCACCGCCCAGGGCCACACCGGGTCCGCGGTACGCATCGTCAACCAGACTCCGAGCAGCCCGAACACCTACGGGCAGCTCGCCCAGACCGTGCCGGTCAAGCCGGGCACGCTCTACCGGTTCACCGCCTGGGTCGCCTCGGAGGGGCTGTCGAAGGCGGCCGCGCTGCAGGCGGTGCTGAGCCCGGACAGCAGCCGGCGCTTCAACTTCCCGATGGGCGCCTACGACTGGCGCCAGGTCTCCTGGACCTACACCACCCTGGCCACCCAGACCAGCTTCTCCCTGCGCATCATCTCCCAGGACGTGACCCCCGGCGTACGGCTGGACGACCTGACCATGACCGAGGACGGCACCGCGCAGATCCTGCTGGCCAACCCCGGCTTCGAGGAGCACTCCACCTACTTCGGGGTCATGAACGACTCCCTGCTCTTCGACCCCGGCCAGGCCGCGCTGGAACTGTTCACCGACGCCCGGGACCCGGCCCCCGCCCCCTGGGCCGTCCAGGACGCCCGGGGGACGCAGGTCGCGAGCGGCACGGCCGCCTTCACCGGCGGGAACAGCGTGGTGAACCTCGCCTCGCTGCCCAACGGCTTCTACACCTTCACCTCGGGCACGCTGAGCACGAGCTTCGGCATCGTCCCGTCGATGCCCGCCGCCGCGGCCGACTCGCCGTTCGGGGTCGGGCTGCACGGCTACGAGCAGGAGCTCGTCGACGGCATCGCGCGCATCGGCTACACCCACTCGCGCAACGACGTGGGCTGGTCCGCGGTCGAGAAGCAGGCGGGCGTCTACACCTTCGACCGCTACGACGCCGGGTTCGCCGCGCTGGACGCCGCCGGGATCGAGCCGCTGCCGATCTCGGCCTACCGCAACCCGCTCTACGACGGCAACCGTACGCCGAGCTCGCCCGAGGGCCTGGCCGCCTACGGACGCTTCACGGCCGCCGTCAACCAGCACTTCGCGAGCTACACCCGGGCGACCGAGGTCTACAACGAGTTCAACATCAACTTCAACGACGGCCTGTGCGGCCGGACGCCCGCCTGCTACGCCCAGCTCCTCCAGGCGGCCGCCGCGGTCAAGCCGCAAGGAGCGCGGCTGGTGGGCCCGGCGATCTCCGGCGCCTCGGCCGACTACGTGCGCCAGGTGCTCGAACAGGGCGGCGCGGACGCGCTGGACGCGGTGTCCGTCCACCCCTACCGCCACCCCACGCCGCCCGAAGGCATGGACACGCAGATGGCGTCGCTGAGCCAGACCATCGACGCCGCCGCCGGCCGCTCGCTTCCGCTGTGGCTCACCGAGTACGGCTGGCCGACCCACACCGCGGGCGGCACGACCGACGCCATGCAGGCCGACTACCTGGTCCGCTCGGCGGTGCTCTCCCTGGCCGGCGGCGCCGACCGCCTCTACTGGTACGACGCCCGCGACGACGGCACCGATCCGAACAACCAGGAGCACAACTTCGGCGTCTTCGAGGTCCGGCGCGCGACCGCCCGCTACGCCGCCGAGCCCAAGCCGGCCGCGGTCGCGCAGGCGGTGATGGCGGCCGAACTCGCCGGGCGCACGATCACCCAGCGGGACACGCTGGACGCGACCACGTACTCCTTCCCCTTCAGGAGCGCCGCGGGCGACGACCTCGTCCGCGTCATGTGGGCGTCGGACGGCCCGAGGACCGTGACGATGCGGACCGCCCAGCCGCTCACCCTCACCGACCAGTACGGCGTGCCCGCCACCCTCACCCCGCACGCCGGAGCCGTCCAGGTGACCCTGACCGAGCACCCGGTCTACGTCAGGGGCCAGGTCGACTCCCTCGTCCTCGACCCCGCGCCCGCGATCACACTGAGGACGTCGCCGACCGTCGCCGACGGCGAGGGCATCGAGGTGCGCGCGGTCGTCGACCGCACCGGCCGCAACTGCCGCGCCGTCCCCGCCAAGGTGACGATCACCCTGGACGGGCGGCGCCACGACGTCAAGGTCAAGGGGTGCGGCACCGCCGAGACCGTCTTCGACCTCCCCGCCCCCGCGGGCGGCAAGGCGAGCTGGGTCACCGGCTGGGCCGCGACCGGGCACGAGAAGGTGGCACGGCTGGCGACACCGACGATCAGGGTCACCACCCCCGTGGTCGCCGCCGTGGGGGTCGACCTCGTCCGCGACGGCGGCTACCGGGCGCGGGCGTCCGTTTCGCTGGCCAACACCTCCCGCAGGACCCCGGTGACCCTCGACGGCCTCACCTGGACCCTCGGCGAGCAGTCGGGCACGATCGCCGACACCACCACGCTGCAGCCCGGCGAGCAGGTCGCGCACACCATCCCGCTCCCGTCGCTGCGGGTGTGGGAGCAGGGCTACCTGGAGGTGTCCATCGGGCTGCGCGGCCGTGACGCCCTCCGGTTGCGGCAGTCCGTCGGCGCGGGACCCATCGAGCCCGACACCGCCACCACGGCCGCGCCGATCGACCTGGCGGCCGACGCGACCTGGTTCCGCTACACCGCCGACTGGGGCGGGGCCGCCGACCTCGGTGGTCCCGTGCGGATCACCCAGACCCCGACGGGGCTGCGTGTGCAGGCGACGGTCCAGGACGACGTGTTCACCCAGAAGAACCCGGCGGGCAACCTGTACAACGGCGACTCCATCCAGCTCTCCCTGTCGCCCGCGCTCCCCGGCGCCTCCACCGAACGCACCGAGATCGGCCTGGCGCTGACGCCCGACGGGCCGGCCGCCTACACCTTCGCCGCCTTCGGCATCGCGATCACCGGCCCGACCCCGACGGACCGGCTCGCGGTGACCCGGACGGGCACCACCACGACCTACGACGTGGTGCTGCCCTGGCAGAGCCTGGGACTCAACGGCCCTCCGGCCGGGGTGTTCGCGCTGTCCCTGCTGGTCAACGACGACGACGGCCCCGGCAGGAAGGGCTATCTGGAGTGGTCGTCCGGCATCGGCCACAGCAAGGACACCGGGCGGCACTTCCCCGTACGACTCACCAGCGGGCTCCAGGGGTCGTCCGGCTCCTGAGGCCCGCCCCTTCCTCCGCGAGGGCCCGGGACGACGACGAGGTGATCGATCACTTCGTCGTCGCCCGGCGAACGGGCGACCGGCTAGGCTGTGACGCGCAGCGCGAGGAGAGGGGGCCCTTGGACGAGGCCGAGACGCCGCGCCTCACGATCCACGAGGTGGCCCGGCGCGCGGGCGTGTCGCACCAGACGGTCTCCCGATACTTCAGGAAGAACGAGACCCTGAGACCGGCGACCCGCGCCAAGATCGACCTGGTCGTCCAGGAGCTCAACTACCGGCCGAACCTCGTCGCGCGTTCCATGCGCACGCGGCACACGAACCGGCTGGCGGTCACCCTGCCCGCCTCCGACTACCTGTGGCCGGCGCGCATGCTCCGCGCCGCCGCGGCCGCGGCGCACGCCGAGGGCTTCCAGCTGGAGGTTCTCAGTGTCGAGGGAGATCCGCGGGCCAGGGCGGAGCGGGTGCTGGAGCTGGCCGGTTCCGGGCAGGTCGAGGGCGTTCTGTCGCTGACGCCTCTGGAGACCGATCTCGCCGCCTCGCCGGTGCCCATCGTCGTCACGGGCGACTACGACGACCACCTGCGCGGGACGAACGAGCTGGCGGACGCCTCCCCGGTCGAGGAGATCATCGACTGTCTCGCCTCGCTCGGCCACCGGGTCTTCTTCCACATCGCGGGCGCGCAGAGCTGGGCCTCGGCCCGCAACCGCAAGCTCGTCTTCGAGCAGACGATCGAGCGCCGCGGGCTCACCTCGTACGGCGTCGCGCTCGGTGACTGGAGCTCCCGGTCCGGCCATGACGCCGTTCGCGGTCTGCCCGACGGCTGCGGCGTGACCGCCATCGTGGCCGTGAACGACCACGTGGCGATGGGGGCCGTACGCGCGGCGCTGTCACGGGGCTGGCGGGTCCCGGGCGACGTCAGCGTGTTCGGCTGGGACGATGAGGAACTGGGACGTTTCGCCACCCCCTCACTGTCCACCGTGGCGGTCGACCGGGAAGTGCAGGGGCGGGAGGCGATGGCCCGGCTCATCGCGGCGGTGCGCGGCGAGCCCGCGCCGCCTCCGTCCGACCGGTCGATCAACCGGGTCATCGTCCGCGAGACGGCCGGTCCGGCGCCCGCCTGAGAGACCGGCCCGCACGGCGGCGCCGATCCGGCCACAGGACCCGCCGGCCGCCCGATCAGGGACGCGGCGCCCACGTGCGCAGCCGGCCGCACATGCCGAACGCGCGAGGGCCCGGCCCGGGCGCGGTCCGCACCACGGCGGCCTGCCCGAGATGGGCGGCATCACCACCCGCGAGCGCGTCGAGCTGTGACCCCGTGCGCTCGGTCTCGGCGGCGACGGTCCCGTCCCACAACTCCTTCCAGGACGCGACCCGGGGGCGCACGATCGCCGCCGCCAGCCGATGGAAGTCCGCCAGCGCCTGCCCGCCGCGCTCCTCGGCGTCCGCCACCAGTCGCCGGAACCCGGCGACCGCCAGGTCCCTGCGGGCCCATGCGGCCGCCGCCCGTTCGTCCTCCGAAACCCCCACCGGCAGCGTCGCCGCGGCGAGGTAGGCGTCGCGGTCGCGCAGGACGTCGGCGGGGAAGGTGAGCACGGCGTCCCCGGCCTCGGGCAGGCCCGCGTTCTGCATGATCACCAGCAGCCGGAGCCCGTCCTCGTTGACCAGGCGGTGAATCGTCCCGGGCGAGAACCACAGGACCGTGCCCGCTTCGAGCCGGTCGCGGGCGAAGCCGGCGGCACTGAGGGTGTGCACCTCCCCGCGGCCCGCGGTCACGACGTACGCCTCGGTCGAGACCGTGTGCAGGTGCGGCGTGCCGCCGTGCACACCGTCGGCGCACTCCCAGTCGTAGACCGCCAGATCGCTGATCGAGGTGCCGCCGGGGAACAGCGGGGTCACAGCGCGAACTCCGTGCCGAGTTCGTCGAGCTCGGCACGGTCGCACATGTGGTCGACGAAGACGTAACGGTGCGCGAGTTCGAGGGTGTCGCCGTCGGCCAGAGCGATCTCCTCGTCGAAGGAGGGGGAGGGGCTGATCACGGCGAACGCCTCGTTGCGGACGAACCACTTGATCGGCGCCGGCGCGCTGGAGTGCCCGGCGACGGCCAGCACGGTCCCGCCGCCGTCGATCCCGTCGTGCTGCCCGACCATGGCCAGCCACGGTGCCTCGACGCCCATCATCTCCTCACCGCCCAGACCGCCGGCGCCGATGATCGTGCCGCCGGTCCAGGACCTGGGGCCGCGCCAGAAGTAGCCCGCGTACCCGGCCATCGGCCGGCCGTGCGTGGTGGGGCTGCCGAAGTCGAGCGTGGCGCCGCGGACGTTGTGCAGCGACGTGGTGAAGTCCAGGGCCCAGATGCCGCGCGCGCCGTCCACGCCGTGGAAGACCTGGCGGCGCTGCTCGGTGATCCAGTGCTCGCCCCGGGCCGAGAGCCAGTGCAGGCTCTCCTCGACCACGACCCGCGTGCCGTCGGAGGTGACGTCGGTGAAGGCGAGGTGGTTGATGTGGCCGTGGTTGTCCTCCCAGTGGTAGTCGCGCTCCACCGAGAAGGTCGGGCCGCCCCAGAAGTTCTGCCCCGACAGGTGCGCCCAGGTCATCTGCAGGCCCTTGTGCCAGCGGTGGTCGTGCGGCCGGTAGACCGACATGGGCGCGCCCGACAGGCTGCGGATGGGGTGCAGGTAGGGCTTGGGGGACTCGGCGTCGGGAGCGTCCGGCTGGTGGACGTACCGGGCGATCCGCACGTCGCCGGCGGTGATGGCGAGGGAGTCGTCCTCTTCGCGGACGGCGAGCGTGGTGTCGGGCGTGGTGTCGGGCGTGGTGTGGGGCGTGGTGTGGGGCGTGGTGTGGGGCACGGGGCGGGTCCTTCTGCTGGGAGCGGGCGGCGCGTGGCCGCCGCCCGGGGGAGTGCATGGCCGGACCGCCGCTCCCGGTCTTCCGTCGGCCGCGCCACGAAGCCTCGGGGGGAGGGACCAAGAGTGATCGATCACTTTTTGCTTGATCAAGCTATGCCGACCGCCCCTCGGGGTCAAATCTCTGCGTGCTCGTCCCGATCGCTCACGGGTGGCAGCGCACTGCGGCGGAAGCGTTCGTGACGGTCAGGCAGGCCAGGCGCAGAGCCGCCGGCGACCGTCGCGCCGGTCGCGACGGCGCCGAAGTCGGCGTGGCCGTCATCGGGTGCCCTCGGCGGGGGCCTGGGCGGTCAGGTCGTAGGGGCCCGTGGTGCAGCCGGTGATGCGCCAGCCGCCCGGCGCCTGCCGGGCGGCGACGTCCTTGAGCCCGGTGCCATGGACGGACGGCCGGGCGTTGCCGGGGAACCAGACGTCGAGGCCGCATCCGCTGCCTTCGCCCCGGGCCGTGAGGCTCGCCCGGTCCGACGTCAGGCCGGTCAGGCGGCCGGGGGCGGAGCGGGGGTAGGGACGCGAGAGCTCGGCGACGTATTCGGCGGGCGGGGGCAGGTCCTTCCCGGTGGCACAGTCCTCGATCATGAGGTTGCCGCCGGTCCTGGAGTCGGTGTCGGCGTGGGCGTCGCCGCAGGACTGCTTCCAGACCCAGAACGCGCCCCCGATGCGGTGCCGATCCTCCTGGTCGGTGTATCTCGCGATCGGGGCCGAGGCGGGGTCGCCGAACCAACCCCACTCTCCTGACCAGAGCCCGGCGCCGTAGTACCGCGCCGCCCGGCTCGCCAGCTCGAAGCCGCGCTCGATGCTCGTGACGGTGACGCCGGTGCCCTGGTCGATGGTGATGGACTCGTTGTAGAGGTGGGGAGCGAAGACGAGCAGCCGGTCGTCGGTGAAGTCCTTGGGCACCGAGACCTCGAAGCCGAGACCCGACCAGAGCACGGACGGCTCGAAGAAGATCAGGTGCGGAAATCCGCGCCGCTCGCCCGCCCTGATGGCCTTGATCGCCCGGTCGTAGTAGCGGCCGAGCAGGACGCCGGAGGTGATCGGCGGGGCCTCGCCGAAGCCCGGCTCGTTCAGCAGGTCGTATCCGGCGACCATCGGCTCGTTCGCGAACCGCTCCGCCAGCATGCCCCAGGCGGCGACCAGGCGGGTCTGGATGCCGTCCCTGTCCTGGTAGAAGTTGGTGAAGGCGCGGGCGACGGCCGGTGAGATGTCGCGTCCGGTGAACTCGCACCTGGGGGCGCCGTCGAAGCGGTCGGCCCAGGTGGGGGCGCCGTCCCAGCCGTGCATCGGGGAACCGTTCCGGCAGGTGGTTCCGGGGGCGGCGTCGACGCCTTTGCCCCACGCGTCCTGGTGCATGTCGATGACCGTGCGCATGCCATGCCGGGCCGCGGTCTCGACGGCCCAGGAGATCCTGGCGAGGTAGGCCGGGTCGTAGTGGCCGGGCCGGGGCTCCAGCGCCGACCAGGACAGAGCCAGGCGGATGACGTTGAAGCCCATCCGCTCCATGCCGGCGAAGTCGGCCTCGGTGAGCGGTCGCGTCACCGCCTTGTCCGGACGCCTCTGGAAGTAGTCTTCGAGCTGGTTGACGTTCACGCCCCGCAGCAGCACCTCGTTGCCGTCGGCGTCGACGATCCTGCGGTCGGCCGAGAGCCCCAGAGCCTTGGTGCGCGGTGGCGGTGCGGCGGTGGCGCCAGGCTGCAGGAGCGGTAAGGCGAGCGCCGCCGCGGCCACGACGACCGCCGTCCGGACCGGTACGGAAGAGGCGACGCCCTTGCGCGGCGGGAGAAGGCCGGTTCTTCGCACCGGCTGGAGGAGGGCGACGATCGTCGCCGTCCCGAGGGCGAGGAGGGCGCCGAAGGAGAGCGCGGGGGCGAGGCGAAGCATGATCGCCGGGGCCCAGAACAGGTCGCCGCCCGCCAGGTCGCCGGAGATCCCGATGGCCACCTCGACCAGGCCCAGCGTCGCGGCCGCGCCCAGCGCGGAGAGTCCGGCGACGACGGCCCGGGGGGACGTGGTGGCACCGAGCCCGCGGTTCAGTGCCCAGGTCAGCACGCCCAGCAGAGTGACGGCGGCCAGGCAGCCCAGCGGTCCCGCCTCGGGCGCCGGGGCCAGCGGGGAGTCGCCGATGGCGTACCCGACGGGTGAGCCGCCCCACCACACCCGGCCGACCGACGCGGCCAGGACCACGGCCACCCCCGCCGCCGCCCATCCGGGCCCGGAAGCCCGCGGGAAGAACGTCCCCGCGGCCGCGGCGGGGTTGGCCTCCGGCCCCGGGGACGGTGAAGAGGCCGACGCGGGAGGAGGTGGGGCGAGGCGGCGGTGCAGGAGCTGGGCGAGCCAGGCGGCCACCAGCACCGGCAGACCGAAGATCGCCGCCTTGACGCCGGTGAAGCCGGTCGACCACGCCAGGTAGACCACATCGCCGAAGGCCATCACCAGCGACATCACCAGCTTCGCCGCCATCGCCGACCACACCACCGCACCCCAGACCAGCAGCGCCGTACGTAGCGGGGCACGTCCGCGCGCGACCGTCCACGCGAGCACTCCGACCCCCGTCAGCAGCAGCGGCACATAGACGGCCGGCGCGGCCAGCTGCCAGAGCCCGGCGACGGGCAGCAGATCGGCGCCGGTCCAGGTGTACGGCGCGGCCAGCCCTGACGGATCGAACGCCGCCCCCACCGCGATGACGGCGGCCAGCACCACGACGGCGATCGGTGACAACCAGCGGTTCCTCATAGTGTCGGCGACCATACATGAGCATTGCTCATAAAAGAAGGGCTGAGAACCACGACGGCACCGGGTCGTGCTCGGCGGTGATGTCCGCGCCGGTCTCGCGCATGCTCCTGATCGCCGTGTCGAGCGACACGATGTGCTGCCCGTTTCCCCGGACGGCCATCCGCGCGGCCGTCACCGCCTTGACGGCCGCGACGGCGTTCCGTTCGATGCACGGGATCTGCACGAGACCGCCGACCGGGTCGCAGGTCATGCCGAGATGGTGTTCCAGCGCCTTCTCGGCGGCGTCCTCGGCCTGGCCCGCGGTGCCGCCCATCGCCTCGGCCAGCCCGGCGGCGGCGGCCACGCCATCGCCTTCGACGCACTGACCTACCTCCTCGCCGCGGGATGCCTTGCCCGCCTGTCCCTCACCGCGGCGCCGGCCTCGCCCGCCTCCGGGATCCTGGCCGACATCCGCGACGGCTGGACCGAGTTCCGCCGCATCCGCTGGGTGTGGACGGTGTCCGTGTGCTTCTGCGTGGTCAACCTGGTTCAGGTCGGCACCTGGCAGATCCTGGGGCCTGTCCTGACCAGGCGGCTCAGCGGCGAGGAGACGTGGGGGTTCGTGCTCAGCGCCCGCGGCGTCGGCATGCTGGTCATGAGCGCGCTGGTCTACCGGCTGGTGGTCAGGCACCTGCTGCGGCTGGGCCAGCTGATGAGCGCGCTCGGCGCCGTCCCCCTGCTCGCACTCGGCGCGCACCTGGACGCCCTCTGGCTGATCGCGATCCCCATCGGCCAGCTGGGCGTGGGACTGCTCGCCGACAGGTTCGACGGCTACCAGGTGGCCGCGACCGCCGGCATCGTCTACGCCGCGGCGGCCGTGCTCCCGCTGGCCTCCGCCGCCGTACGCCGGCTCCCGCACGCCCAGGACGACCATGCCCTCAGCAGTCGCTAGAACACGGCTCGGTGTGCCGGCAGAACACAACCGACTCGGCCCGGGTTCGGTGGAGACCACACGCGAGCCCCGGCTCTCGCGGTGGGTTCGGAGGGGTTCCGATCTCAGCCGTGCGCCTCGCCGGCGGGGATGAGCAGGGTCTTGCCGGGTTCATTGGACGCGTGGGACAGGCCCGTCATCGTGGAGCGTGACCCGCCGGCGCTTTGCAGGCCGTCGGGACGGATCGGGGCACCGCAGGGTCACGCCAGACCGTCGGATCAGCCGGGGACGAGGCCCGCGTAGCGAGGGTCTCGGGCGCCCGCATAGACAACGACCATCGTCAAGTGGGCCGGTTCCGGGCCTTGGCTGCTGTAGGCGTGCGGGCGGTCGCCTCGCATCCGGAGTGCGTCTCCCGCGGCGAGTTGAAAGAGTGCCCCGCCGACGGTGACCGTAACCCTGCCCGAGTGGAGCTGCAACAGTTCCCGGGTGCCGGGCGGATGCGCGGGCGTGGAGATCTTGTCGCCGGCAGGCAGCCGGAACTCCCAGAGCTCGGTGAAAGGCGGCTGGCTGTCGTTGATCAAAAGCCTGGTGCGGCCTTCGGAGCGAACCACGGCGTCGGCGGCACGGGAGACGCGGCCGAGCTCCTCCGGGGGCTCCACCAACTCGCCGATCGAAACACCGAGCGTGGCGCTGATCCGAGCGAGCGTCGCGATGCTGGGGTTGGTGCGCATGGTCTCGATCTGCTGGAGCATGCCGCGGCTGACGCCGGACCGTGTGGCCAGCTCTTCCAGCCGCCAGCCTCGGTCTTGACGTGCGGCGCGCAGGTTTGCGGCGAGGGTGTGGCCTACGGCCTCGGCGGGATCGGTCATGGCGCAATGCTCCCCTAGAGTGCAAAATAGTGCGACTATGACACAAGATACTGGTCGCACCGAGCGTCGAGCGGTGCGGCGGCTGCTCGGCGCCAGCTTCGTGGACTTCCTTGGCTCAGGGCTCTTCCTGGCCTTCTCGGCCGTCTACTTCACCGGCGTGGTCGGGCTCGCCGCAGGCCAGGTCGGGCTGGGCATGAGCATCGCGGGGGCCGCGGCCATAGCCGCCGCGATACCGCTGGGCCGGGCGGCCGACCGCTACGGTGTCCGGCGGGCACTGGTGCTGGTGCATGCCCTGCGCGCTGCCGGAACCGCCGCTTACGCCTTCGTCGGAGACTGGTGGGGGTACCTCGTGGTCGTCACGATCATCACGGTCGCCGACCAGATCGCGACTGCGCTGACCCAGGCGTACGTGGCGGAGATCGTCGAAGGAGACAGCCGGGTAAGGGTGCTGGCCTCGTATCGGACGGTGATCAATCTGGCGATCAGCGTCGGCGGTCCACTCGGGGGGCTGCTGGCCGGCACCGGTCTCTTCCGGACCATCATCCTGGCCAACGCGGCAGCCTATCTGCTGGTCACCGCGGCCTTCGCCACCCTGCCCCAACCGGTTCGAACCGAAGAGCCCGCCCCGGTCCGGCGAGGCTTGGGCGTGCTACGTGACCTGCGGCTACTCTCGCTGGCTGGTGTGGATGGCGTACTGCAGCTCTGGCAACCGATCCTCAACCTCGCCTTTCCGCTGTGGCTCGCCCAAGCGACCACATTGCCGGACGGCTTACTCGGGGTGCTGTACGCCATCAACACAGTCCTCGCGCTCGCCTTTCAAGCTCTCATTGCACGCCACATCACGAGCCTCAGAGCTGCGCGGCGATGTCAGCCCGTCGCTGCGGCATTCGCCGCGGCTGCCTGTCTGTTGTTCTGGTACGCGGCCCAGTCGATACCTCTTGCACTCTTCTGTGCTGCGCTGGTGATGCTCACCGCGGCGGAATTGATCGCTGTCCCCGCGTCCTGGACATTGTCGTACGCCTTCGCTCCGGATGATCAGAGAGGCGAGTACCTGGCGGCGTTCGGCATGGGTCGCTCGGTCAGCCGCTACGTTCTCGGCCCCGTCCTGATCACCGGCATGCTCCAACTGGTGGGCGGTTGGACCTGGGGCGTCCTGGCGCTGCTCTTCGTCGTCGCAGGCATCATCGCACCCCTGGCCATCAGGTACGCAGATGCAACGCGGCCGGCCGCAAGCTGACCGATCTCTGCCCGGCCGTACGGCCGGCAGGCCGGCCATGCCTTTCGCGGAGACGTCGACATGTGATCCGTCCTGCCCCCTGAACGGTTGCGACGATCGCTCGCCCATAGACAGATGACCGGCATATATTGATCACATGAGGCAGATGCAGGAGCCGACCTTCCTGATCCTGACCGCGCTGGCCGCCGGTCCACAACACGGGTACGGCGTCATCACCGACGTGGAGCGCATCTCCGAGGGCCAGGTTCGCCTGCGCGCCGGCACCTTGTACGCCGCTTTCGACCGGCTCCAGGAAGAGGGCCTGATCACCGAGGACCGAGAGGAGATCGTCGACGGCCGGGTACGCCGCTACTACCGGCTGACCGGCGACGGCGCGGCGAGACTGGCGGCGGAGGCCGAGCGGATGCGCAGGCACGCCAAAGCTGCCACCGCACGCCTGCGCGCGATCGGCTCGGGAGGCGCGGCATGAGCCCGCTCGAATCCCGCTACCGGCGGCTGCTGGCCTGTTATCCCCGCGACCACCGGGCGCGGCACGAAGCGGAGATGATGGGCGTGCTGCAGGCAGGGGCACGGCCCGGACAGACCCGCCCGGACCTGGCTGACGTGGCCGACCTGCTGCGGGGCGCGGCGCTGGTGCACGCCCGGCGGGCCTTCGGGCCGGTCTCGGCGGGCGCCTGGCGCGACGGGCCGGCCGTCGCCGTGGCGCTGTGGCCGTTCCTGATGCTGGTCTCCGAGGTGGCGACCGTGTCGCTGCGGGTCGCCGAGTCCCTCCGTCACGGCGCGGCCTTTCTGGAGCAACCAAGCTCGATCCGTTTCCTGACCGAGCCGGCCCTGGTCGCGGCCCTGCCCGCGCTGGCCGTGCTGTTCGGCCGCCGGTGGATCGCCGTGCTCGCCGTGGTCGCGTTCGCGCTGCGTCAGGCCGGCCACCCGGGCCCTGAACTGAATCTGGACCTGCTGTTCCTCCCGAACCACGGTCCCCTTCTGGTGGCCGAGGTGATGGCGCTGGTCATCGCCTTCATGCCGGTGGCCTACCGTGCGGTCGGGCTGATCCCCCGGGGCGCCTTCCTGTTGTGGGGGCCGCTCGCCCTGGTGGGGCTCATCGCCGGCAAGGCCGTCGTGCGCGCGCGCTGGGTGGACGCGATCGCCGACCACCTCAGCACGAGCTGGAAGCCGGTGCCGTGGCTGATCGTGGTCGCGCTGGCGGCAGGGTACGCGTGCCGGTCGACCGTGGGTCGGCGGGCGGCGCTGCTGCTGTTCCTGCCCGCAGCGGCCCTGGGCGACCTCGGGGACCTGCCGTCGGTGCCCACCTCCACGGCCCTTGCCCAGCTCGGGTGTGCGGTCCTGGCCTTCGCCGCCGCGGCTGCCCTGACCCGGCGGCGGAGCGGCCAGAGACGAGCCCCGGCCACGTGAGGAAGAACGTCCAGCGCATCAACGACCAGGCAGCCTGGAACGGCCCTCACCTTGTACGGCCCGCCGGCCACCCCGCTGCCCTCGGTCGTCACGATCAGCCCTTCACCGCGCAGGGCCTGCCGTACGGCCATCGGCCCGACCCCCTGGATCTGCTGGAGCCGCGTCTCCGACGGGATCCTGTCCC
The DNA here is from genome assembly GCF_040642995.1 of Nonomuraea sp. NPDC047529. Classification (NCBI taxonomy): domain Bacteria; kingdom Bacillati; phylum Actinomycetota; class Actinomycetes; order Streptosporangiales; family Streptosporangiaceae; genus Nonomuraea; species Nonomuraea sp. NPDC047529. Next base: position 62,661 of record NZ_JBEYTJ010000015.1, read on the forward strand.
CGGGCTTCAACCGTCCGGCCTTGATGTCGGCGCGGATGATGTCGGCCGGCTGCCCGTGAAGCGGCCGGTCCGCCCCGAAGTCGATCACGACATCCTGGGCACCTCCCCCATCTACCTGGTCTGCTCCCATTCCGGGGCAAGAATCGAATGCACGACGGAGTCCCGCCAACCGGATGCGAGTTTCAGGTGCCCGCGGATGACGCCCTCCTCGACCATCCCCAGCTTGCTCATGACCCGCCCGGACGCCTCGTTGACCGGGCTTCGCGCGCCCCAGATGCGGTGGACGTCGAGCTGCTCGAACCCGAGCCGCAGGAGCAGGCGTACGACTTCGGCGCCCAGCCCCTGCCGCCACCGGTCCGAGCGCAGCGCGAACCCGATCTGGGCGCTGTTCTGGAGCGGATGGCCGAGGTCGATCGAGAGGCGCGCGTACGCGACCAGCTCGCCGCCGTCCGGCAGCACCGCGGCGAGGGAGTAGTCCGTCCGCGGTTCGTTCCGGGCCGACTCGACCACGCCGGCGATGGCGCCTTCGACCTGCTCACGGTTCCGGGGCTCGAAGCTCATGTGCTCGGTGACCCGCGGGTCGCCGTAGATGGCCAGAAGCCCGTCAACGTCTGTCGGGACGAATTCCCGGAGGGTGAGCCTCGGGGAGGAGAACGTTACCGGGTACATGGACGCCGACCCTACTGGCCGGCCTGCACGGGCACCCGGGCGAACTCCTGGATCTCTTGCTGTAGGTGCCTGGCAGCGATGGTCATCTTGGCCGATCAAGCCGGTTCAGCGCTGGACGCCTTCCCTGAAACGTTCCGTCTTGGACGTACCAGCTGGCTGCTGCGGGGCGCCGGCACGCGAGGGCAGCAGCACGGCGATGAGTACGGCGCCGAGCGCCACGCAGACCGCGCCCGCCATGAGCCCGCCTGAGTAGCCCATGACGGCCAACGCGGCCACCCCGATGGCACCGCCGATCTGCTGGACGGAGGTGAACAGGGCCGAGCCGAGACCGGCGTCCTCCTCGGTGGTGCCGTCGACCGCGGCCACCGCCATGACGGGCAGGCTCAGCCCGTTGCCCACGCTCAGTATGAGCATGCCGGGCAGGACGTGGGCGATGTAGGAGTCGCCCGCCGCCACGCCGGACAGCAGCAGCAGGCCGGCGATGTTGACCAGGAACGCCAGCAGGAGCGCCCAGCGTGTCCCGATCCTGAGTGAGACGCGGGAGGACAGCCACATGCCCGCCAGGATGCCGGCGCCGTAGGGCAGGTAGGCGAGGCCGGCCAGGAGCGGGCTGTAGCCCAGAACGGTCTGCACCTGGATCATCAGCAGGAACGACATCGCGTACATCGCCATCGAGAACAGCAGGGTCGCGCCGCCCGCGACCGCCCGCGTCCGCGAGGCCAGGAACGATGCGGGCACCAGCGGTGCCGCCGCCCGCGACTCGGCCACCAGGAACGCCGTCCCCAAGGCAGCGGACAGCACGACGGCGCCGATGGCGATCGGGTCGCTCCAGCCGGTCTCTCCGGCCCGCAGCAGCCCGTACACCAGCGACACCGCGGCGCCGGTGACCAGGACCGCGCCGGGAACGTCGAGGCGGCGCCGGCCGGGCGCGCGGGACTCGGGGACCAGCCGGGGGAGCAGCGCCAGGGCCACGGCGACGACGGGCAGGTTGATCAGGAAGATCCCGCGCCAGGACACCAGATCGGTCAGCGCCCCGGACAGCACCAGGCCCGAGGTCCCGCCCAGGGCCGCGATACCGCCCCAGATGCCCAGAGCCTTGGTTCGCTCCGCCGGCCCCGGATACAGCAACGTGATCATCGACATCGCCGCCGGGCCGGCCATCGCAGCACCGCCGCCCTGCACGAACCGCCCGATCACGAGCTGCCACGGTTCCTGCGCGAGCCCGCAGGCCAGGCTGGCCACCCCGAACAGCGCCACCCCGATGAGGAAGACGCGGCGACGGCCGAGCAGATCAGCCAGCCGGCCGCACAGCAGCAGCAGCCCGCCGAAGGCCAGGAAGTAGGCATTGACGACCCAGGGCAAGCCGGACGCGCTGAAGCCCAGCTCATAGCGGATGCTGGGCAGGGCCACGTTCACGACGGTGTCATCGAGCACGAGCATGAACTGAACAAGACACAACACAATCATCGGCACCCGACGACGCTATGACCCGCCACATTTGGCCACAATCCGCGATGAGGCCAGACTATGTCGCATGGAGGACATGAGCGCGATCATCGTCGGCCACTTCCCGCTCGCCTCGGGGGAGTGGATCCCCCCGCACAGCCACACCCACCACCAGCTCGCCTGGACCCGGCGCGGCGTCCTGAGCGTCGGCGTGGGCGAGGTGTACTGGGTCCTGCCTCCCACCAGGGCGCTGTGGCTGCCCGCGGGTGTCACCCATGCCACCGGTGCGACCCGCGACGCGGTGTTGTGCAGCCTGTACCTGGCGCCGGAGCGCTGCCCGCTGGACTGGCCCGAGCCGACGGCGGTCGGCGTCGACGGCTTGCTCGCCGAACTGATCGGGTACCTGGCCCGCACCGATCTCCCCGACGACGCGCGGCTGCGCGCCGAGGCGGTGCTGCCCGACCTGCTGCGCCCGCTGCCCACCCGGCCCATCGACGTGCCGCAGCCCACCGACGAGCGCGTCCAGGTGGTGGCGGCCTCCCTGCTGGCGCACCCGGCCGACCCGCGCAGCCTGGAGGCTCACGCCCGTGCGGCCGGCGTCAGCAGGCGGACGTTGACGCGGCTGTTCGCGCGCGACACGGGCATGAGCTTCGACCAATGGCGCACGCAGGTACGGCTACGCGCCGCCCTGCCGCTGCTGGCCGAGGGGCAGCCGGTGTCCCGGGTGGCGCACGACGTCGGATACGCCACGGCGAGCGCGTTCCTGGCGGCCTTCCGCCGTACGGTCGGCACCACGCCCCGGCGCTACCTGCTCAGTCGTTGACCTTGATCTCCCTCCTCGCCGGCCCGGTCTGGCGAACTTGGGCGGATCGCTGCATGCCTGTCTGCCAAGTGCTGCGGATTCGCGCTGCCCGGGAGGCCTGGACCCGGTGCTCAGCGCAAGTCGGAGAGAATGGCCTTCGTGCTGTCTCCCCGTGCGTCCCTGCTTCGCCGAACGAGGACTCTGGCAGTTCTGGAGTTCGTCAACATTCCGCTGATCGCCGGGGTGCTGACCGGTTTGCTGGGCATGCCCCTGACCGTAGCCAACTCGGCAGGACTTGTGCTGGTCCTGGTCGTCCTGGCTGAGGGCGGTGTGTACTGGTGGTTGAAGTTCGCCCAGCTCTCTTCGCGAGCACCCGTTCCGGCAGGGATGGCGATGTATCGCATGATTTCTCGGATCAATGTCTGCCTGCTGGTGGCGGGGGCCGTCGTGGTGGGTGCCGGCCTGGTCATGGGCGGTTCCGGCGCGCAGGTCTGGCCGGGGGCGGCGCTGGTGGTGTTCGCGCTGCTTGAGCACGTGAACTACTTCCATCTGCAGCTCATGCATGACACTCGCGCTGACCTGGGCCACTTGGTGAGGACCGGCCGCCTGCGCCGCTCGCATCTGGCTCTCGACATAGCCCGCGCTTCCAGGGAGCCAGGGGTTGGGAGCCTCCGACAATGAGGGTCATCCCAGCCAGCCGTTCCCCGGACATCGCCGGGCCGGATCCGGGTCAGACGAAGTGATGGTAGCCGGCGGCTTCGGCCTCCTTCTCCTTGCAGTAGAACCTGTGGTCGAACGGTGTCACCGAGTAGTACTCATCGCCGGGGACGCCCCCGTAGCGCGAGGATCAGCGCGACCAAGCCCAGCGCGGGCAGGCCCATGACGTACGCGGCAAGCCACGCGCTCGCGCGTTGAAATGACCTCATGCGTGGTGTGACGATCAGGATCGTGGGTTGGTTCTCAGGCAGGACCAGAGGATTCCCAGCGAGGTCGCCTTCGGCCGGCACACCACCCTGACCCGTAGCGCCCGATGCCGGCGGCTCACGTCGTCGCGGGCGAGCGCCGCACCTCTGCCTTGGAGGGGATGGGACAACTCGGATGTTCCGCCGCCTACGCGGGGAAGGCCACCAGAGCTGCGGCAACGGGGAGCACGGCCAGGGCTCGATATCAGTGATGCGCAAATAGGTATTTTGGGCGGAACTTCGTCCGTGATGAGCGCATCAAACCCAGCGTGTTGATCGAAGGAGACCCTCAGCGGCTCGGTCGTTACTGGCTGGCCGGGCGGCTCGGCGCCGGCGGCCAGGGCGTGGTGTACGAGGCCTACGCCGAGGACGGCCGCCGGGTGGCGATCAAGGTGCTGCACGGTGATCAGGTGGCCCAGCTCGGCCGGGAGGCGGCGGCCGCCCAGCGGGTGGCCTCGTTCTGCACCGCGCCGATCATCGAGGCCAAGCTGGAGGGCCCGCGCCCCTACATCGTCAGCGAGTACGTGGAAGGCCCGAGCCTGCGCACGGCGGGCAGGACCTTCGCGGGCGACGACCTGCACCGCCTGGCCACCGCCATCGCGACGGCGCTGACCGCCATCCACGACGCCGGGGTGATCCACCGCGACCTCAAGCCCGACAACGTGCTGCTGGGCCCGGACGGTCCCCGCGTGATCGACTTCGGTATCGCCAGGACCGCCGAGATGTCGCTCACCGCGACCGGCGTGGTGAGCGGCACGCCCACCTACATGGCCCCCGAGGTGTTCATCGGCCAGCGGGCGGACGCCTCGGCGGACGTGTTCGCCTGGGGAGCCGTCATCGTCTTCGCCGCCACCGGCCGTGATCCGTTCCACGCCGAGAACCTGGGAAGCGTCATGCACCAGGTGTTGTCCGCCACTCCCGACCTGTCCGCGCTGCCCAGGACGCTGCGCCGGCTGGTCTCCTCGGCACTGTCCAAGGAGCCGGCCCAGCGGCCGACCGCCCGCGAGCTGCTGCTGGCGCTGGTCAGCGGCGACGGCGACCTCGACACCGCCCGTCTGCTCGCCCAGGGCGGCCACCGGGCCGCCGGGATCGGCGCGCAGGGGCACGATCCCGCGCTCGGCACGCTGGCCGAGCAGGCGTACACGATGCTCGATCCGGCCGAGCGCGAGCTGGTCCCCGAGGTGTTCCTGCGGCTGGTGACCGTGGACGAGGCGGGCGAGCTGTCGGCCCGGCACGCCGAGCTGGCCGAGCTCGTCGAGGGGCGGGGGCCGCACGAGGTGGCCGCCGTGCGGAGGATCCTCGCCGTGTTCGGCTACCTCCTGGCCAGGCAGGACGGCGGCGTACGGCTGGCCAGGCCGGCGCTGCCCCAGGCCTGGCCGCGTTACCGCCGGTGGATCGAGACCAACCGCGACGGCCTGGCCGTACACCGGCAGATCCTCGCCGCGGCGCGACGCTGGGAGACGGCGGGACGCCGGGACGGCGACCTGTTCCAGGGCAGCAGCCTGGAGAACGCGTTGGAGTGGGCGGCCACCGCCCGCCGCGACATCACCCTGTCGCCCGTCGAACGCGATTTCCTGTCCGCGGCGGCCGTCCTGACCAGGCGCAGGGCCAGGCGGGCCCGGCTGACGTCGCTGAGCCTGGGCGGGCTGCTGGTGATCGCGCTGGTGGCCGGCGGGCTGGCCGTCCAGCAGAGCGCGGTGGCCGACGACCGGGCCGAGCAGATCGCCGGGCAGCTGACCAGGTCGGAGGCGGCCAGGCTGGCGGGGGTGGCGACCGCGACGCGCGGGAGCGACCCGCACCAGGCGATGCTGGCGAGCCTGGTGGCCTGGCGGCTGGACCGGACGCCGGCCACCAGGGCGGCCCTGGTGGCCTCGCTGGCGCAGCGCGAGACGGCGATGTTCCGCGACCCGTCGACCGCGGGCGACACGGTACGCACGCTCGGCGCCGACGGCCGCACGCTGATCAGCGCCGATTCCACCGCCACGCGCGTGTGGGACGTGCGCAACGGCCGGCGCCTGCGGACGCTCGGCATCCGGCCGGCCGAGCCGATGGACAGCGTGACGCTGAGCCCGTCGGGCAAGGTGCTGGTGACCGTGACGGCCAGGCGCGCCACCGCGGTGGACCTCGTCAGCGGCAGGCCGATCGGCGACCACGCCTTTCCCACTGCCAAGGACTTCACGAACGAGTGGGTCGACGTGACGTTCGAGCGGGACGATTCCGTCCTGCTCCAGGAGGCTGACCGGCGTACCCGCTGGGACCTGCGAACCGGCGCGGCCGAGGCGCTCGGGCCCGCCCCCGCGGGCACGTTCAGCCGGGACGGGGTCTGGCGGGCCGCACGGCGCGGTCGGCTGCTGGAGCTGACCAACCTGCGGACCGGGGCGAAGGACTTCATCGGCGACACGGACGGCGCCGGCACCCAGGGCAGGTGGAACGGCGGCGCGGCCGTGTTCGGCCCCGGCCTCGTCGCGACGGTGACCTCGCGATCCATCCAGTTCTGGCGCAGGTCGGACACGCATCTGCTCACCACGGTCCAGGTACGGGGGGACCAGGAGACAGCGCAGGGCGCCTTCGACGGAAGCACGTTCCGCTACCTGGTGGGCGACCAGGTTTTCTCGGTGGACGTGGCCGACCTGACCACCGAGAACGACGATCACCTTGTGGGCATGGCGGCGCTGAGCGGCGACGGGCGGCTCGTGGTCCGCGACGGCGAGCTGTCGGCCGTCGGCGGGAGGAAGATCGGCGCGGTGCCGGAGGCGGAGTACGCGGTATTCAGCCCGGACTCCCGTTTCGTCGCCACGTTGGGTCCCGGGGTGCGGATCGTGGACACTGCCTCGGCCGCCGTCCAGGGCACGTTGCGCACGTCGGCCGTCCAGGCGGCCTTCTCTCCCGACGGCACCAGGCTGGCCGTGGTCACCGAGAAGGGCGGGGTCGAGCTGTGGGACCGGCAGACCAGGCGGCGCTTGTGGTCGGCCGAGGCGGGCGCGGCGAAGTACGCGGCCTTCTCCTCCGACGGGCGGACGCTGGTGGTGGCGGGCGACCGCATTCACCTGCTGGAGACGGCCGGCGGCAAGGCTACGGGGCCGGCGTTCGGTGGCGGCGGCAGGGACGCCGAGGGGGTGCGCGCGTATTTCACCCGCTCCGGCAAGGCGGTCGTGGTGCTCGACGCGCGGCGCCGGATGACGGTCTGGGACGTGGCCACGCGCCGCAGGCTCGCCACCGCGCGAGGGTTCGGCGACCCCGCCGCCTACTCGCCGCGCGAGGACCTGCTCGCCACCCTCCAGGTGGGGGGCAGGGTGCGGCTCGTGGACGTGATGTCGGGCACGGACCTGGGCGCGCTGCTCGACGAGGGCGGCGGGCAGGACCCGGAGATCGGGCAGCCGCTCGACGTGGCGTTCACCGCCGACGGGTCGGCGGTGCTGACCGTGGACGGCAACGGCGTCGTCAGGCGGCACGCCGTGGGCGGGGAGGCGTTGGCGGCTGCGGTGTGCGCGAAGGCGGGCGGGCTGAGCGCGGCCCAGTGGCGGGTGATCGTACCCACGCTGCCGTACAGAAAGGCGTGTCCCTAGCGTCGGTGTCCGGCTGGCAAGGCCCGGCACAGCGGACGTGCTGACCTGCCGATGTCACAGCGGTAGACGCTCGGCCCCGAAGACGAGCCTCGCCCGGTCCGCGTGAGGACCAGGCGAGGACTCCGCGTGGTACCCGTCATCAGGCGGCGGCCAGCTCCACCAGCGCCTCCAAGGACGCCAGCTCGAAGGGCATCCCCACCGGGACCCGGCCCGCACGCGCGTCCTCGGCCTCGCCGGCCCAGTGACGCAGCGCCCGCAGCGGGGTCATGCCGTTGGCCTTGGCCCAGCGCAGGCGCTGCGTCCAGGCGACGGCGGCGTCGAAGGCGGCGTCACCGGCCTGCCCGCGCGGCACGTACCGGGCCGCGTCGTCCGTGGTCGCGGCCCACAGGTAGCCGATGACGACCCCGTTCTTGAGGATCGGGACGTAGCGGACCGCGGCGGACGTCGTGCGCGGATAGGAGTCCGGCGCCCGGACGGTCCGGAAGACGGGCTGGTCCTTCAGTGACAAGAGGTCGTCTCCTCCATCAGCGGCCGGTCTCCTCCGGCGTCAGCACCCGGGCGTAGATGTGCCATTCGCCGCGACGCAGCCGTACGTCCTCCCCGAACCACGGCAGGCCCGGGCCCAGCAGCAGTTCCTCCTCGTCCGGGATCTTGCTGATCAGCTTCAGGAAGAAGGCCGGGGTGCCCGCGGGCACCCGCAGGTGCAGGTGCACGTCCCCCAGGTACTTCGCCTCGTCGCCGAGGCTGGTCGAGAGGAATCCCGGCTCGCGTTGCACGGTTCCGACGAGCTCCTCGATGGGCACGCCGAACAGGTCCGGATGGAAGGTCAGCATCCGGATCACGTCGATCGTCTCGGGGACCGGCTGACGTTGCACGAGCGAGGTCAGCATCTCGACCTGCTCGATGGTCCGCGCCCGCTCCGCCGGGATCTCGTGTTCGGCGAAGTGCTGGAAGGCGTCGTCGCCCATGCGCAGGAACCGGTTGATCAAGCTGTGCCTGCCCGAGGCGAAGCGCCGGGCCGTGTCCAGCTCGGCCGGCGACATGTCGTCGCGGACTCCCGTCCAGACCACGTCCCCGAACGTGGGGCTGACGAATCGGCTGCCGAAGGGCGCGTCCAGCGGGACGTGCGGGGCGGGCGCGGTGTAGTACAGGCCCGACCCGGATCGGCGGATGGTCTGCCCCAGGCCCGGATGCCCCGACCCCGGCCCGGTGTGCGCGGCGGGGGGCGCGCCCCCGTCGTCGTGGAAGCGGGCCAGCAGGTCGGGGAGGGCCCTGGCCAGGGCCGGGTGCAGGTCGCCCTGGTTCGCCATCGCGGCGAGCTCCTTGAGCGTGAACCACTTGGCGCCACTGACCTCGAACGAGTCGAGCCTCGGGGTGAACATCGGCCCGTCGGCGGCCAGGTTGGTGTACCTCCAGCCGGTGTCGCCGACCTCCGTCGCGTGCTCGCCCCTGAGCTTCAGCCGGTCGAGGTAGCGCTGGCCGACGCCCAGTTCCTCACTGAGCTCGCGGGCGGCGGCGTGCACGGGACGTTCGAGGCTGTCGAGGGCTCCGCCGGGCAGTTGCCACTTGCCGGGGTTGGAGACGTGCTGGCTCTGCTGCATGAGCAGGTACCGCGGCTGCCCCTGCTCGTCCATGCCCCTGATCAGGACGCCTGCCGCGCCGTACCTGCCCCACAGGTTCCCGTTCACGTAACCGTCGCCGGGCCGGCCGGAGTACTCCAGGAGCTGGAACGGGCTGTGGCCGGACAGCGTGGTGTCGCCCGCGTGGGAGGAACCGGGCCGCTCCATGCTCCGGGAGCCGTTGATCAGGGCGTCGACGCCGGCTTCGCTCCTGAACGACACGTCCTGCCTGGCCCCGGCGTCGGCGAGCGTGGTGCCGTCACCGTCAGCTCTCCCGTGGACCCGCGGGCCGGAGTTCTCCGGGCGCGGATGCCCGACCGGCCCCGGGCCCGGCTTGCCCTGCGCGAACGGGCTCCAGCTCGCCCAGTGGGCGTCCGCGCCGCCCAGCACGCCCGAGGTGAAGCTCTTCAACAGCCTGTCCAGGTCGAGCGGCTGCCCGCTGCTGAGCTGCGTGGTCAGGTCGGCGGCGCTGCTCGCCAGGCCGGACCGGCCCATCAGCCCCCACATGGACCGGGCGGGCACGATCCCCGTGAAGCCTGTCAGAAAGGCGCCCAGGAGTGCGCCCGTGCCGGCCGACGCCATGATCTGTTCCCAGTCGAGATGGTCGCGCCGGGACTGGGACGCCTGCACCGCGAGGTCCATGCCGCCCATCAGGCCGCCGAACAGGGCGATGTTGATCAGCAGCCGCTTGGCGAGCTGGGCGATGGCCAGCCGGGTCAGCTGCACCCGGGCGCCGACCATGGCCGCGGCCGCCGGTCCCCAGGGGCCTGCGGTGGCGGCCAGCAACCACATGATCTGGAAGATCAGGAACCAGACCGAGACCTCGATCATCCGCTTGGTGTACTGGACCTGGACGCCGAGATCGTTGTACCGGAGCGCAGCCGAGACGAGCTGCTCGATCAGCTTGACCAGCGCCGGGTCCGACACCGACCGGACCCGCGTGACGAACTCCTTCAGCGCGTCGCCGTCCCAGTCGTCGCCGAGCCGGGTGAAGTCCGCCAGGCCCCAGCCGTCCAGGACGTCCTGCGCGGTGGCCGCGCACGCGTCGGCGAGCCGGAAACAGCCGTCCTCGTCACCCTCGGGCCAGTCCATGCCGACGGCGTAGCCGACGAACGGTTTGGCCCAGTCGGGCACGAGGAAACCGTCGAATCCCACGGCGGCTCACCCGCCCCGCGGGTAGGCCGGGCCGTCACCGGTGGCGTACCCGGGATCCCCGTAGCCCTCGGCGGCCTGGTAGTTGGTCGCGCTGGCCCGTAATCCGTCGCGCAGGTCCTCCAGTTCGGCGATGTACTCGTCGAAGGCCACGAGGATGCCGTTCTCGATGATCCACTGGTTCTTCTCCAGCTCCGCGCCGTACTGGTCGTCGCCGAGCGGGTTGCCCTCGCGGGCGAAGACGGCGGACAGCCGGTCCTTCAGCTCCCACGCGTGCTCGACGCTGTCGTCCAACTGCGCGGACCGTGACCGCAGGCCGCTGAAGACGGCCAGGTAGCCGCCGGCGCGGGTGTCACCCACGCACGTTCCCGTCCTCGGCCGGCAGCTCCACCGGCCGGGGCAGGAACGCGTCGATGCTCGCCCCCTCGCCCAGGACCTCCTCCAGAGGCAGCCCCTCCGGCATGAACGGCGCCATGAGCTCCTTCGTCCGCTCGGCGACCTGTTCCGTGGCGGCGCCGATCTGCTGCATGATCTCGCGGGAGAGTTGCGACGGCGCGAGCTTGCGGTACACCCGGGGGTCGAGTTCGATCTCCTGCACCTGACCGCGCGGGCCCACCGTCACGCGGACCAGGCGGTCTGCGGACTCGGCGGTCCCCGTCAGCTCGGAGAGCCTGCCGTAGGCCGCGCGCAGCTCTCCGGCCTGCCGGTTGTACTCCTTGGCCAACCCTTCGATGGTCAGCCGGAACTCGTCGTTCAAGCAGCGCGCCTCTCGTCACCTGAGCATCATGCGTTGCATTTTGTCACTTCCGTTACGCAGACGACATACCGTACTAAATCTGCGTAACGGGCAGCGGCCGGTGACCGGAAGACGCCACGGCGCCTGCCGACCGGTCAGCCGGCGAACGCCGGATACGACGGCAGGGCGGGGCAGTCCCACTTCTCCGTCGCGGCGAGCAGGCCGCGCATGGCCTCTGCGACGGCGGAGCCGGGCGGGAGGTCGGCCAGGAGGGCCTGCCAGCGGTGGCGCAACAGCTGACGCATGCTCGGAGCCCGCCGCGTGGGATGCAGCGGCCGGTCCCCGGTCAGCACGCGCGGCACCAGCGTCGTCATCTGCACCGTGAGCGCGATCGTGCCCAGCCGCATGCCCGCCCGCCACACCTCGTCGTCGAGCAGGTCGGGGTGGCCCTTCGCCACCTCGGACCGGTACGCGGACTCGATCTCCTCCTGGATCGCCGGGGGCAGCCGGAAGACGCACCAGCAGGTGGAGAACGGCATGCGGGTGTAGACGGCGTCGAGGAACACGGAGTGGAAGCCGGCGCCCTCGAAGTCCAGCAGACGCATGCCGTCCGGGAAGATGAGGTTGTTGTCCGGGCAGATGTCGCCGGGGGAGTAGACCGGGTAGGGGCCCTTGTCCAGATCGGCGATCGGTGCCAACTCCGCGGCCAGACCGGGCGGGGTGGTCACGCCGAGCGCGTCGAGCACGGCGGGCAGCGCCTCGGCCGCCGCGCGGAGCTCGGGGTCCTCGCCCCACTGCTGCTCTCCCCGGTCGTAGCGGGCGCGCAGCGCGGCGAGCTCGTCCTCGCGCCCGGTGGTCTCGGCGGCGAGCCGGCCGTAGGCGATCGCCCAGGCGAGCAGGGCCGCGCGGGCGGTTTCGGGGCTCTCCCCGAGCAGCGCGTCGGCCAGGCTCGGCGCCTCGCCGAGGTCCTCCATGACGAGCAGCGGGTACTCGGTGTCCACCGCGAGCAACCTCGGGCCCGAGCCCGCGCCGAGCGCCAGCCCGGCGGCCTCCGCGGTGAAAGACCGAAAGGCGTCCGGTTTGTACGCCTTGATCACCACGTTCCGCCCGTCACCCGTACGGCACCGGATCACCGTGGACCGCGAAGAACCCCCCAGATCGACCGCCTCCGAGAGCGGCACACCCAATGACTCCGACGCTTTACGAAGAATCACATCCATGGCTGTCATCTCACCACGAACCAGAAAAACGGCGTGTACGGCCTACCAGGGCAGCGCGGAGAAGTCGATCGGCCGGGGCGCGAGTGCCGCCGTGCGGACGGCCAGGTCACGCATCCGGCGGGCGAACTCCCCGGCGGGCAGCCGCCTGCGGTCGCCGTGGCCGGGCAGCAGCCACTCGAAGCGGATCCGCGGCGCCGTACGGGCCAGCGACGCGGCCAGTTCGGTGATGGAGTACCAGGTGACCGACTCCGCGACGGCGAGGTCGCCGAGGGTCCGGGACCAGTAGAAACTGTCGCCGCTGAAGCAGTACGTCTCGTCGGCGACGTACAGCGCGCTGCCCTCGGTGTGTCCGGGCAGCGGGTGGGCTGTCACGCCGTCGGCGATCTCGACCGGCTCGTCGCCCCGGAGAACGCGGTCGGCGTCCGGGGCGGCGGACAGGTCTCCCTCATGGATCCACAGACGGGCGCCGAAACGGTCGGCGTACTGGCGGCCGTGCGCGGCGTGGTCGCGATGGGTGAGCAGCACGTCGCTGATCGGGCCGAGCGCGGCGTATTTGGCGGCCAGGGTGCTGCTCCAGCGCGGCGTGTCGATCATCATCAGGTTCCCGGCCGGACGGCGCAGCAAATAGGCGTTCGCGCCGGCGGTGTGCGGCGAATTGTGCCCGCACAGGTGCACGTGCTCGGCGAGCGGCAGCGGAAAAGGATCGAGCGCGGGGTCCGGCCCGCGGGTGCCGCGCCGGATCGATCGGGTGTGGCAGGCGAACGCCGCGGCGTACATCGCCTTTTCCTCCGCCTCTGTGCGCGGCTGGCGGACGACCGAGGAACGTCCGCCGACCTCGGCGAGGAGTTCCGGGGCCAGCTGCCGGGCGGTGTCGCAGTTGGTGCAGCGGCGATCGACCTGCCAGGCGGCGTGGGGCGACGGCTCGTTCATGGCGTGGTCCTTCCGGGAATGGCAGGGATTGACGCCAATTTTGATATCACGCATTACGGGGAGAGGCCAAACGAAAAGTGTTGTTGACTTTTATGGGGATCGCTGCTCTGAAATTCAGAGCAAATGTGTGAGTTTTGTAGATGGCCATTTCGGAACATTGTCAAGCCGAACCCGAAAAGTAGCCGTCCGCCCTCAACAGAGGTGGAAGTGCGGAAGGATGGGGGATATGACCACCAACAAGGTGCTGGACGGCGCGGTGCTCGCCGTTCGACGCGACATGGAGGCGACCGGTGTCCCCGGGCGGCTCGGTTTCGACTCCCCGGAGTGGGACGACCTGGGCCACCTGCGCGTCGAGTACAAGGGGCAGTACTCCAGCGACGGGCTGCGTGAGGACGAAGCGTACGAGCCGGTCGCCACCCTCGTGCTGATCGCCGATCTCGCGCAGGGGGTGATCGCCGAGCAGGAGGGCGAGATCTGGCCGACCTGCCCGGCGCACTCCTTCGGGTTGCATCCGGAGCGGGCGGGTGGGGCGGCGCTGTGGACGTGCAAGGCCGCGGGCGGCCACACCGTGGCCGCGATCGGAGCCCTGGCGGACGGCTCCTGACCACGAGAGACGCGCCTCGGGCGTCCTGAGCGAACAGGGCACGCCCCGAGGCCGCCCTTCTTCGGGAACGCCCGAGTCGGACGTCGGACGTGCGCTACGACGACAGCCGGGCAAGCATCGTGGTGACCTCATCGGCGAGTGACTCGTCGACAGGCGCGTGGCGGTTCATCAACCGGTACCACATCGCGCCGAACACCATGTCGACCGCCAGCTCCAGATCCACGTCCGCCGACAGCGTCCTGACGAGCACGGCACGCAGCGCCTGCCGGCGGGAGTCTATGAACCCGCGCATGTGCACGGCGAACGCCTCGTCGCTCTGCGCGTCGGCCATCAGGCCCACGACCACGCCGCCCATCGCGCCGCCGCTCAGCCGGAAGGTCTCCAGGAGGAACGTGCGCAGGTCCTCGCTGCCTGTGGGCGCCTCGACGAACGCGGTCAGCGCTTCAAGCATCACCTCCGCCTTGGTCGGCCACCAGCGGTAGACGGTCTGTCTGCCGGTGCCCGCGGCCTGCGCGATGCCCTTCAGCGTGACGTTCTGATACCCGTCGCGCTCACACAGATCCAGGGCCGCGCGCAGGATCGCGCGCCTGGACGCCTCGCTTCTCGGTCTGCCTGCCATGGCCCCCACTTTACAAGACACAATGTCTCGATTTATGATTTCGAGGCAAGGTGACTCGAAAGAAGGTCTGAACAATGCGTACTGTGATCATTGGCGGAACCACCGGCGTGGGCCTGGCCACCGCGAAGCTGCTGAGCGAGCAGGGCCATGAAGTGATCGTCACCGGGCGCACTCCCGAACGGGTGGAGCAGGCGGCCAAGGAGACCGATGGCACGGGTTACGTCGTGGACGCCAGAGACGAGCAGGCCACACGCGACTTCTTCGACCGGATCGGCCCGGTTGACAACGTGGTGATCAATGTCAGCGGGCGCGGCCAGGCCGCCGGGCCGCTCTCCGCGATCACCGCGGACGCGCTGCGCCAGGCCGTTGAAGACAAGCTGATCCCGCACTTCCTGACCGCGAAGGCGGCGGCGACGGCATTGTCGGAGCGCGGCTCGATCACCTTCATCGCCGCCGCCTCGGCGGGCGCGGCCTTCCCCGGGTCCAGCGGGCTGGCCGCGATCAACGGTGCGATCGAGGCCATCGTCCCCGGCCTGGCCGTGGAACTGGCGCCGGTCAGGGTGAACGCGGTCTCGCCGGGGGTGGTGGACACCGAGTGGTGGAGCTGGCTGGACGAGGCGGTCAGGGCCGAGGCCATGAAGGGCTTCGCCGCCGCCTCACCACTCAACCGCGTGGCCGAGCCGGCTGACATCGCCTCCGCGATCGCGTTCGTGGTCGGCAACGCCTTCACCACGGGGACAGTCCTCACCGTCGACGGCGGAGGGAAGCTGAAGGCATGAGGACGATCCTGGCCACCGGTGCGACCTCCGGTCTCGGGCCGGAGCCGGCCGACCGGCCTCAGGCTGCACCGTGCAGAGAATCTCGGAGCGCCGGCGCGTCGCCCTGACCGTCCAGTCGCCTGGCCACTGTGTCGAGTGTCGGCCACGGAGGACCCTCGCGCAGCAGGCGCAGCAACTCCTCCCCGAATCGCCTCCCGTTCGGAAACTGGTCGCCGAGTTCCCAACGCCACGCGGCGACCATCGCGATGACGAGCTGCCGGCACTCGTCCAGAAGCCCTTGGTCAAGGCTCGGGTAGTGCTCGCAGACCGCCTCGGGAACATGGGCGAGATCGAACTCGACGGGGCCGCGGCAGCACGTCTCAAGGTCGATGAACAAAGGGCCGTTCTTCGTGCTGAGCACATTGCCCGGATGTGGCTCGCCGTGGAGCAGCTGCTCCACGGCGCCGCGGTCGTCGATCGCCCGGCGCAGGCCTGCCAGCCTGCCGCTGAGGAACCCGCGGTCCGCGTCGGCGAGCTCCGGCGAGCGATCCGGGTCGGCGACGATCTCCTCCGCCTCCGTGATCCGGTCCGTGAACCTCGGGCTCGGCACATCGACCTTGCGCATGCCGGCGTGCAGCTGCTCCAGCGCCGTGGCGTAGTCGACCGGTGAGGTGTGAGGTGTCACGGGCTCGTAGTAGGTCCACAGTGTCACGGCGAAGCCATCGCGCGTGTACACACGCGGGTCCGCACGAGGCTCCAGGGGGCACACCGGGCATCCGGCCTCGGCGAGCCGCTGAGCGAGCTGGACCTCGAACTGTGCGACCTCCTGGCCCACCGGGGCGACCCGGGCGAAGACGTCGCATGGCGTCAGCCGAAGTGCCAGCTTGTTCGAGTTGTGGACAACGATCGCGTCGTCGGCCGGCAGGTCGAGCGAGTCGGCGACCGCGATCGCAGCCGAGATCGCGCGCGTGACATCGGTCATCTCCACTCTCGCAATCCTGGCATGGATGAGGTGCTTGATCCACTTGGGCGGGGATCAGTAGGTTGGGCGCTTTCCTCCTCACCCCGTCCCGGAGTGCCTCATGCGCCGCCATCGTTTCGGCCGGCTCGCCGCCGGATTCGCGGCCCTCTACCTGGCCGTCGTGATCGTCCTCGCCGTCGTCGGACTGGTCACCGGCGACCTCGTCCCTCTGTGGAGAGTCGTCGCGGACCCGGGCGGACACTCGGCGGACGAGATCCGGGCGTGGCCGTGGCTGCCCGCCCTGCTGGTGCCGATCGCGGCGGTGCAGGCGTGGGCGTACCAGGAGGTGCTGCGCGGGCGGTTGCGCGGGGAACCGGCGCTGCACGGCCGGGAGGCGCGACTGCTGCGGGTCGCTCTCTACGCCATGGTCGTGTACGTCCTGACCTGGCAGCTGCCGATCCCCTACCTGTGGTGGATGTCGCTGGTCGCCGATGTGATCGAGCTCGTGGTGATATGGCTGTTCTTCCGCGTGCTGCGGGGGAGCGGTCGCCGATGGCCGCAGGTGCTCATGCTCGTGACCGGCACGCTCAGCGTGATGCATGACGCCGTCACCACCATCGCGTACCAGACGGGCGACTACCGCTTCGCCATGCAGAACTGGACGTGGGCGCTGGACGTCCTGTGGTCGGTGTGGCTGGCGTCGCTGCTGGTGGCGCAGGCGCGGGATCCGCGCTGGAGCGGCGCGACGGTACGGGTCGGCGTGATCGCGGTCCTCTTCTCCCTCCTCTCGTCCGGCTCGGTCTCGATCGTGGCGTTCGGTGGCGCGGACGAGGTGGCGTGGAAGCTGCTGATGCCCTCGCTCCTGGGCGCGGTTTCGGTCTTCTCGCTGGTCTGGTGGGCGAGGTCCGCACACGACCTGGGCACGCTCCAGCCTCCCGCGCCCCGGACGCAGCCCGTGCGGGTGCGCGTCAGGTGGTGGCCGCTGCCGACCCTGGCGATCGTGCTCCCGCTGGTCCCCGCGGCCGTCAACCTCGCGCGGGGGGTGCCGTTCTGGCTCGGACCGAAGAACGTGCTGGGCGACGCGGTACGCGACTACACCGGCTCGGAGGCCACCGCGTACTGGTTCGTGCTCGACCTCCTCGTCGGCGTCGGCGCGCCGGCGGTGCTGATCCTGGTGGCCGTGCGGCGGCGGAGGCTCACGTTATTGCGCGCCACGACGCTGAGCCTGTTCCTGCTGGGCGGGATCGGCGCCGTGAGCGCGTTCACTTCGGAGCACTCCACCTTCTTCGGGGAGCTGTGGCTCTACCCGGAAAGCCTCTACGTCGAGCGGGGCGCCGTCGTCCCCTACGACGGCACCGAGCTCCTGTCTCCCGGCATCTCCCCCCTCTGGTACGCCCTCGCGCTCACCGCCTCCGGCCTCATCCTGCTCCTTCTGTACGGCGCCCCGCCCGATCACCGCGTCCGCCACCACGTCCTCCTGGCGGGGCTCGCCTCGGCCGTGGCCCTGTGCCTGCTGCCCGCGGCGGACATGGCCCGCGGCCCCGTCACGGACTGCGAACTGCCCGAGCCGTGGGAGATCGACACGGGCCAGGCCGAGCCGCGCGAGCTGACGGCCGAGCAGAAGTTCGTGTGCTCCCTGCGCGGCGACCGCGGCGCACGGAGCCTGCACGCGTTCCCCGACACCACGCCCGACCAGGTCGTGCTCGCCTACGGGCGCCACCTGTGCGGCGTCCACACCCGCGACGACCCACGGGAGCTGGCCCGGTTGAAGGTCGACCGCGATTCCCTCACCTATCCTCTGGCCGGCATCTGTCCCAGCGCCACCACCATCGTCCAGGCCGCGAAGGCCAAGCAGGACCAGGAGATCGCGGCGATGCGGGCCGACTCCCAAGCCATGTGCGACGCCACGCCGCGCCACCGCCCGCGCACCAGGCCGGTCCGGGCCATCCGGATGAAGGAGCCGCAGTGGACCGACTACGGGGTGCTGCAGACGTACGAGGGGGAAGGCGAGGAGGAGACCGAGCCGGACTTGGACCCCGGCAACGGGCTGGTCTCCTCCGCGCGCGGCATCCTGGCCGTCATGACCCACTCCGACTTCGACCTCTGCGTCACCCTGGAGACCTACACCCGCCGGCCGCCCGTCGAGACCAAGGGCTGGGACAAGGTGGTCGAGGTCGGCTACTACAGCCCGGGCGGCCAGATCGTGCTCTTCGACAACCTCAGCGGCACCGAGCTGCCCAACCTCGCTCTCGACGGGCGCAAGGGGCACTACCGCATCCGCGTGCACTACGCCTGGTTCCCCTGGAAGGGCGAGGCGCAGAGCGGGCAGCGGCTGCTGATCATGGCGTATCCGGGCAAGGGCGACAGGGAGATCGTCCACCGGAACCGTAAGTGACCTGTTTCTCCTGCTGCCGAAAGGTCTCCGCCGCAGTGCTCAGGTTCTGACGCCTGTGGCCAGGACGCGTCCGACGAGGAGGTCGGTGAACCTGTCCGGCTGCTCGAACAGCGACCGGTGCCCGGCGCCGGGCAGGACGGCGCGTTCCTTGTGGGGCGCCAGGAGGGTGGCGTACCAGTCGTCCAGCAGCCGGCTGCGTGCCGGGACCTCGTCGGCGCCGTCGATGAAGTAGGCGGGGACGGCGAGCCGCGGGACACGGGCCCGCAGGTCGAGGTCGCGGGCCCGCGGGTAGTAGCGATCGTAGGCGTCGAGGAAGCCGGTGACGAGGTGCACTTTGTCCAGCAAGGAGTATTCGGGCGCCGCCAGGCTCTCGTCGAGGCCGCCCTGGCCGTTCCCGGTCGCGTAGACCTTGCTCTCGGCGAGCAGCATCGGCTCGTAGCCGTACATGCCGGCATAGGGCGGGGGGCCGACGGCTTCCAGCGCGGCGGCGAGGTCGCGGTCCCGGTGGCCGCGCGCCCAGGCGAGGGTGTCGGCGTACTGGACGCGGTCGGCGGCGCCGGTGTTCACTGCTTGACCGACGCCGACGTAGGCGTGGAACAGCTCGGGCCGCCGTTGCACGGCGAGCACCGCGGGCAGGGTGCCCCCGGAGTGTGCCAGGAGGTAGATGCGGTCCTTGCCGAATCGGGTTCTGAGGTAGTTCGCGGCGGCGAGGATGTCGCCGGTCTCGCTCGCCGGGGTCAGCGTGGCGGTGGGTTCGAGCGTCGGGTAGGAGCTGCCGCCGCCGCGTCGGTCGAGGGTGGCGACGACGACGTGGTCCTCCAGTGCGGACAGGTGCCTGCGCACCGCTCCGCGTTCGGCCGCGCCGGGCGCGCCGGGGACGAACAACAGGACCGGCTTGGCCGTGTCCCGGCCGCGGATCATCAGCCCGAGCCGGTGGGAGCCGCTCGGGATGGCCGTCAGCTCGGCGACGGCCCGCTCACCGGTGATCGGGGCGGTGCTCGCGGGCAGCGCGACGCCGATCGCCAGCAGGGCGACGATCATCGCGAGCACGCCGATCAGCGTCCGGCCGAGCAGGCGCCGGACGCGGCCCGCTACCGAGCCTGATCGGGCAAGGCCGGCTCCCTGTCCTGATCGGGCAAGGCCGGTTTCCTGTCCTGATCGGGCAAGGCCGGCTCCGCAGGCGGCGCCGACGAGCATCGGAAGCAACGCGAGCAGCCCGTGCACGCCCCGCCCGGCGAGGAACGCGAGCACTCCGAACAGCCCGCCCTGCGGCGCGTCGACGCTCGGCCCTTCCGCGCCGGTCCGGACGATCTCGAAGACCATGGCGAACACCGCCGGCGCCGCGATCATCGCCCATCGCGACCTGGCGAGGTATCCGGCGACCCCGCCCACGACCAGGCTGAGCCCGATGCTGGTCAGCGCCGCTGCCGGGGTCAGCGGCCCGCGCGGCGTGCTCACCCCCGCGACCGCACCCCACATCAGCGGTGCGAGCACGGGCGCCATCCTGTTCCCCATCATCGCCGCCCCCTTCGCATGTAGCAGTCGCTACATGCCTATGAATGTAGCATGCGCTACATATGCGGGGGAGGCTGCTACGGTCGAGCCATGGATCGTCGTGCCGAGCTGGCCGAGCAAGTGCTGGACTACGTGCTCGAACACGGTCTCATCGGGTTGTCGCTGCGTCCGCTGGCCGCCGCCCTGAACACCAGCGACCGCATGCTGATCTACCACTTCGGCAGCAAGGAACGGCTCGTCGGCGCCGCCCTCGCGCTCGCGCAGCAGCGGCTGGCCGCGGCGGCCGAACCTCCTGGCGAGGCGGTGCGCAGCGTCGCCGACCTCGTCAGGCATCTGTGGTCCAGCCTCGCGCACCCGAGCGGCACGCAGACCACCCGGCTCTATCTTGACCTTTCCGTCCTCGCCACCAAGGAACCCGAACGCTGGAGGGCCGCCGTCGAACAACTGCGCGGGCCGTGGCGCGAGCCGTTGCGGGGCGGCCTCCTCGCCCTGGGGGTCGCGGCGGGCGAGGCGGAGCCGCTCGCCGACCTCATCCTCGCCACACTCGACGGCCTGGCGCTCGACCGTATGGTCGCCGCGGACCCGGCGCGCGCCGACAACGCGGCGGCGGCCTTCGCCGACCTGCTCGACCGCCACCCCGGCTGCCCGCCGCCCTCACACTCGCGAGGGCGGGCACAGGCGCCTGACCCGGTCAACAGCTCTGACCAGCACGCGAATCGAGGCTAGCCGTTCATGAGCAGGGTCAGGCGGTCCCAAGCGGGGGATGAGGCTCCAGGCTGGGATCGCGCGGCCAGCCGAGCGATGGCGGGGTTGGGGACGCGACGGGTCTCGGAGCAGCCGTGGTGGTTGGTGAACCACTTCCGGGTCCGGTCCGCGAGCGCGGGAAGGCGGGGATCGTCCTCGGTCCAGTCGTAGGCGGCGTCGTGTTCGAGGTAGAGGGCGCGGAACTCGGGATCAGCCATGAGCTCGCGCTTCTCGGCGACCCACAAGGAGGCGTCCTCGGGGGAGGCGGTCTGCATGAGGATCCAGCCGCCGCGCTCCAGGTGTATCTGGCGCTCGCTCACACCGAGTTGACGCAGACCGTCCAGGTAGTCGGCGACTTCCTGGGAGACGAAGAGCCGGTCGCCGCCGCGCAGCTGGGCCAGTTGATCGCGGGTTCGCAGCAGCTGCGCGATGCGGTCTTCGAGGTTGTGGTCGATCTCGGCGATGGCTGCCGCGAGCGCGTCCGGGTCGGCGTCGAGAAGGTCCTTGACGCGGGCCAGTGGCACGCCCGCACGGGCCAGGGTCCTGATCTTGACGAGGTCGACGGCGTCGTCGGCGGTGTAGCGCCGGTAACCGGAGGAGTCGCGGTCGGGCTCGGCGAGCAAACCGCGTTCGTGGTAGTGACGGATGGCTTTTGTGGTCACCCCGGCGTACTCCGCGAGCTGGCCGATCGTGAGCATGCTGGACATCCTTCCACCCAGGCGGGGAGGGGTCAGACCCGGCGGGTCAGGCGGCCGCCGCCGTTGCGGAAGCGCGCCTGGCCGTCGCGGACGTCGTGGTAGGAGACGAGCAGCAGTCGCAGGTACCCGTCGAACGTCTCCCACGGGTAGCCGGCGGGCGCGAAGAGGCCCGGCCGGATGGGCACGTAGCGCTGCGGCGGGGCGGAGGTCGTGCCGCCGGCGAACTCGGTGAAGATCCGCTCCTGCGTTTCGTCCGCCGGTTCGTAGGTCGTCCGTTCCTCAAGCTGGCCGTCGACGATGCTGACCTCGATGCGGAGCTGGTCGGAGCGGTAGGTGCCCACGTACGGGGTGAGGTCGACGTCCTCCGATCCGGTGACCAGAGCCGGGATCCGGACGCCGAGATGCTCGCTCAGCAGCCAATGCAGGATCCGGTCCTGCAGCATGATCGCCCCCGGGCTGTTGCCGAAGGCCGTGAAGACCAGGTCGTGCTCGGGCAGGACACACAAGATGGACACGCCGCCGGGCGACGCGCCGGACATGGCCAGGACGGTGGTGTCGCCGAACGGGTACAGCACCCAGCCCAGGCCCATCGGCGGAGTGTTCGGGGACGCCATGTCGTACGAGACCTGCCGCATGAGGGCGGTCGACTCGGCCGACAGCACACGTGTGCCGGAAGGCGACACCCCGCCCGCGAGGTGGGTGCGTCCGAAGGCGAGCAGGTCGGCGACGGTGCCGATCGGCGTGCCGCCGGCCGGTCCCCAGGTGTCGGGCAGCGTGAACATGGTCGTGGGCTCGGCCGTCATGGTCTCGGGGTCCAGGAAGTGGCCGACCGCCGTGCTGCGCAGGATGGCCTGCTCGGCGGAGGTGCTGGAGTCCTTCATGCCGACCGGGGCGTAGATCTCGCGTGCGAGCAGGTCGGGGAAGGGCGTGCCGGTCACCACTTCCAGCAGGCGGCCTGCGACGATCATGCCCCCGTTGGAGTAGCTGAGCTGCTCGCCGGGCTCGAACAGGGTGCCGCAGTCGCTCGCGAGGCCGGTGAGGTAGGTCTTCAAGGCGTCGCGGCCCCGGGCGTCGGGGAAGAACAGGTCCGCGTCGATGCCGTTGGTGTGGGAGAGCAGGTGCCGGACCAGGATCTTGTCCGCGGCGCCCGGCGCGGACAGGGCGAATTCGGGAAGGTACGTCACCACCGGGGTGTCAAGGTCCAGCAGTCCGCGGTCGACCTGCCGCATGACCAGCGTGGTGGTCAGGACCTTGGTGACGGAGCCGAAGAGGAAACCGGTGTCTTCGCGCATGGGTGCGCCGGTGGCACGGTTCGCGGTGCCGTGGGCGACGACGATCTGCTCGCCGGCGTGGTGGACGCCGGCGACGAATCCGGGGATGCCGCCGGACTCGCAGGAGGTGGCGGCCTGCTCGCGGATCCGGGCTTCGACGGTGCGCAGTGCGTTGTTCATGCGGAACATCGTGGAGCCTTGCCCTAGGGGCAGGGTCAAGCCGGAACGGGAAATCGGTTCGTCACCGGCCGGCGCGGCTCGGAGGAGCGGGAACGCCTACATGATCGCGGTGCGATCGGTGGCACCGCCGGGGACTTGCGCCGATGCGTCCCGTGCGGTGGCCGCGTCCCTTACAGGCCCAGGCGGGCGGCGATGCCGTCGAGGACGCAGTCGAGGCCGGATTCGAACTGCCATTGGGTGTCGTCCTTGCGGGCGGCCGTGTGCAGGTACCGCTGAAAAGTGGGATAACGGCCGGTTCGCATGTGCCACATCATCAACGGGGCGAGGGTGTCGCGCAGTTCGTCCCCGTCGGACAGGTTCTGTTCGGCGATCAGGGTGCTGACGGCACTCTCGTAGTTCATGGAGCCGTGCACATAGGCGTCCACGGTACGGAAGGCGCTCATCATCGCGTCGGCGTCGAGCCCCAGGCCGTCGAGGGCCGCCAGGGCCTTCTCGGCCACGGCCATCCGGCGAGGTGTGAGGGAGAGCTTGGCCTGCGGGGGCAACTGGGCGAGCCATCGGTGGTCGAGCATCAGCCGGCGCGTGCGCACGGCAAGCGTTCGCAGGTTCTCGCGCCAGCCGAGGCCGTCGGGCAGGCTCAGGTCGGCGTAGACGTGATCGACCATCAGCTCCAGCAAGTCGTCCTTGCCGGACACGTGGCGGTAAGGCGCCATGGGGGCGACGCTCAGCTCGGCCGCGAGACGGCGCATGGTGACCGCCTCCAGACCCTCGGCGTCGGCGATCGCGACGGCGGCCGTGGCGATGCGCTGCGGCGACAGCACCTGGCGGGGCGTGGGGGCGGGCCGCGCCAGCCGTTCCCACAGCGACACGTTCTCATCCGTGGCCACAGTCAGGGCCTCCCTTCCCGTCGCGACAGATACAACGTATCAGAAGTGGACAGCGTACACAGTGATGCGTACATTGTCTCTCGCGAATACGTTGTACACATTGGGGAACGACATGCTCAACATCGCCGTCCTTCTCGGCAGCACCCGTGACGGCCGCTTCGGCCCCGCCGTAGCCGGCTGGATCATGGACCACCTGGCCCAGCGGGAGGACATGAACGCCGACCTGATCGACCTGGTCGAGACCCCGCTGCCGACCGTCTACCCCGTACTCGGGCAGCCGCCCGCCACGCAGGAGGCCAAGGACCTGCTGGCGGCCGTGTCACCGCGGATGGCGGCGGCCGACGCCTTCGTCATCGTGACGCCCGAGTACAACCACAGCTTCCCGGCGGCGCTGAAGAACGCCATCGACTGGCACAACACCGAGTGGCACGCCAAGCCCGTCGCGTTCGTCTCCTACGGCGCCTTCTCCGCCGGGCTGCGCGCCGTGGAGCAACTGCGGCTCGTCCTGGCCGAACTGCACGCCGTCACCATCCGCGACAGCGTCGGCCTGCAGCACCCCTGGGCGCAGTTCGACGGCGACGGCAAGGCCGTCGACCCGGCCGCCGACGCCGCGGCCAAGGTCATGCTGGACCGTCTCGCCTGGTGGGCGCACTCGCTGCGCGAGGCCAGGACCGCCCGCCCTTACGCCGCCTGAACCGCCATGACCCGTCCCGGTATCTTCGGGCCGATCCCTGCGACATGGGCGCCGCCAACGGCACTCTCACCCTGGCGCGCACCGTCGGCGGATCGCTCGGCATCGCCCTGCTGGGCAGCCTGTACGCCGCCCGGATGGGGGACGGTCTGGCCGCCCGCCTGGGCCCGGCCGAAGCCGAGACCCCGCTGCGTTCCGGCGTTCCCGACGCTCCACCCCAGCCGGGCGCGACGGAGCCGTCGGGCCGATCCGCCGGGCAGCGCCCGACGCGCCTGGCGCAGGGCGCTCCTCAGCCGACCTGCTGGGCGATCAGTCGGCCGGTGGCGTCAGGCAAGGCGTACGGGTCCGGTGGACTCACGCTCGATCAACGCCGGCTGTGACACCCACTCCCGTGCCTCCGTGCGCACCTTGATCCGCTCCAGTGCCAGGCCGGCCGCGACGCGGCCCATGGCGGTGCCGTACTGGGCGACGGTGGTGAGCGAGAAGCGCGGGTGCGAGGCGAACTGGGTGTCGTCGTAGCCCACGACGGAGACGTCATCGGGCACGCGCAGCCCACGCTCCGACAGCGCCCGCAGGCTCCCGAAGGCCCCCTGGTCGGACCCGACGAACAGCGCGGTCGGCGGATCCCCCCGGTCGAGCAGCGCCGCCGTGGCCCGGTAGGTCTCGGCCTCGCTGCCGCCGCACGTCACCACCGACAGGGACGCGTCGAGCCCCAGCCGTTGCATCGCTTCGCGGTAGCCGGCCTCGCGTACGGCATGCGGGCTCAGCGTGCCGGGCCCTGAGACGTTGTGCGAGAGGTGAGTGATCCGCCGGTGACCCAGCGCCGCCAGGTGCTCGACGGCCAGGGCCGCGCCCGCTCGGTCGTCGTTGACGACGCGGTCGTAATGGTCGCTCGCGTCGTGCCTGGCCACCACCACCGTCGGCAGCCGCTGGGCGAAGGAGTCGAGCCAGGAGGCGCGCACCTTCGGCGAGACGACGATGACCGCTTCCACCTCGCGGTCCCACAGCGACTCCATGCCGGGGTTGCGCTCGCTGGTCTCGTGGTCGAAGGGCGAGACGAGCATCCGGTAGGGGCCGGTGTCGAGCTCGTCGTAGACGCCGTCGAGGATGTCGGCGAAGAACTGGCCACGCAGCAAGGGGACGGCCACCCCGATGGTGCGGGTGGCGGTGCGCATGGCGCGGGCGGCCTCCCGGGGGCGGTAACCGAGCTCGGCGATGGCCCGCTCGACGCGTTCGCGCATGCGCGGGCTCACGCCATAGGCGTCGCGCAGGACTTTCGACACGGCAGCCCGTGACACTCCTGCCGCGGCGGCGACGTCGGAGATCGTGGGGCGCGAGGAACTCATGGCAGCAACATAGCGGTCCGGAACTTCCCTCTTGAAAAATGTAGATCGATCCACAATAGTCGCTTCACACAACGCGGACCGGCGGCGTGCGGGCCGTGGAACCCCCTACACGAGGTATCGACGCAGATGACACAGACGACGGCCAGGCGTGCCTGGAGGACGGCCGCGCTCGGCGGCATGGCCTCCTACATGGACGCGGCCACCATCGTGGGGACCGGCACCGCGCTGGTTCTGTACAAGCAGCAGCTCGGGCTGAGCCCGTGGATGATCGGCACGGCGTCGTCCGTCCTGACGCTGGGCCTGGCCCTTGGAGCCGTGTTCGGCGGACGGCTCGGGGACCTGCTGGGCAGGCGCAGGGTGTTCACGTACGACCTGGTCGTCTTCGTCGCCGGTCTCCTGCTGCTCGCCTTCGCCGTCCAGCCGTGGATGATCTTCGTCGGTGTGGCCGTCACCGGTCTGGCGATGGGCGCCGACATTCCGACCTCCTTGGCGCTGGTGGCCGAGGAGGCGCCGGAAGGCCGGCGTGCCAGGCTTGTCGCCTTTTCGCAGGTGCTCTGGAGTTGTGGCGGATTCGCTGCCTACCTCATCGCGTTCCTGGTCTCGGGGAGCGGAACGATCGGCGCGCGGATCATCTACCTGCACGTGATCGTCGTGGCCTTGGTGGTGCTCGTGCTACGCCGGAGGCTGGGGGAGTCGGAGGAGTGGGTACGCGAGCGCGACCGGCAGCAGGCCGGCCCGGCCGAGGGCGTGCGCGGCGACTCCTGGCGCGTGCTGACGTCCAGGCCGCTCCTCGGTGCCGTCGTCGGGCTCGGCCTCTTCTACGCCGTCGGCAACCTGGTCGCCAACACGTTCGGCCAGTTCCAGACGTTCCTGTTCACCGAAGTGGCCGGGGCGCAGGTGTCGACGGCCACCCTCGTGGGGATGCTGGCCTATCCGCTCGGATTCCTCACCATCCTGCTCTTCATGAAGTACGTGGACGGGCCCGCCCGGATGCTGCTCTACACGATCGGTGTCGCGATCATGGCGATCGGAGCGGCGATCCCGCTGGTCGTGGGGCTGAACACGGTGACGCTGATCATCCTGAAGTTCGCCATCACGATCGGCGCGAGCTTCGCCGGCGAGGTCATCTTCAAGGTGTGGTCGCAGGAGTTCTTCCCCACCCTGATCAGAGGCACCGCGCAAGGCGTCGCCATAGCCTTCACCCGCTTCGTGGCGGCGGGCTTCGCGCTGGTCACCCCCGCGATCGCCGACGCCAGCCCCCAGGCGTTGATGGTGGTGCTGCTCGCCGCCGTGCTCATCGCCGCTTTGATCGCCTGGACGTGGATCTTCCCGTTGCGCCGCCGCATGCAGGCCACCGCCGACCCCGTGGCGGTCCGGTGAGCGTCGACCTGCGGCTGCACGGCATGCCGGCGCCGCGACCGCGTCTGTCCTGGCGGACCACGGAGCCGTTCGACGCCTATCGCATCGAGCTCACCCTCGCCGGCGGGCAGCCCGTCGTCCACACGGCGGAGGGCGCCGAACAGCTCGGAGTGCGATGGCCGTTCGCCCCACTGGACTCCCGCGCCACCGGAACGCTGCGCGTCAGCGTCGGCAGCCGAGGCCGCTGGGGCGCCTGGAGCCGGCCGCTGGCCTTCGAGACGCCGCTCTTCGGCGCCGGGGACTGGAGCGCGCGCTTCGTCTCGCCGCGGACCCTCGGCGGGGTGCTCACCGCCGCACCGCTGCTGAGCCGTACCGTGCAGCTGCCCGCGGCGGTGACCCGCGCCCGCCTGCACGTCACCGCGCTCGGGCTGCACGTGACGCGGATCAACGGCGAGCGCGTCACCGACGAGGAACTGGCGCCCGGCTGGACCAGTTACGGCCGGCGGCTGCGTTACCGCACCCACGACGTGACCGCCCTGCTCAGGCCGGGCGAGAACGAGGTCACCGCGCTGCTCGGCAACGGCTGGTACCGCGGCAGGCTCTACTGGCGCGGCGAGCGAGCCCTGTACGGCGACCGGCTCGCGCTGCTGGCGCAACTGGAGATCGAGTGCGCCGACGGAAGCACGCACCTGGTGGTGACCGACGAGAGCTGGCAGGCGCACACCACGGGCGTCCTCGCCGACGACCTCTACGACGGACAGACCACCGACCTGCGGATCGGGCGCGGCGCGGGCGAACCGGTGGAGGTGCTCGACGAGCCGCTCGACCAGCTCTTTCCCGGCGACTCTCCGCCCGTCCGGCCGGTCGCCGCAGTGCCGGGCGACATGCGGTACGCGGCCCCGTCGGGGGAGCTGCTGGTGGACTTCGGGGAGAACCTGGTGGGCTGGGTACGGCTGCGCGTGCGCGGGCGTGCCGGGCAGGAGGTCGTCGTCCGGCACGCCGAAGTGCTGGAGGACGGTGAACTGGGCATCCGCCCTCTGCGCAGTGCCCAAGCCACCGACCGCTATGTGCTGGCCGGTGGGCGGACCGAGGTGCTGGAGCCGTCGCTGACCTTCCACGGCTTCAGGTACGCGGGGCTGCGTGGCGTGGCTCCTGAGGAGATCGAGTCGGTCGAAGCGGTCGTTCTCAGCTCCGACCTGCGTCCCACAGGGCATTTCCGCTGCTCGGACCCCGATGTGCAACAGCTCCACGACAACGTGGTGCGCAGCATGCGCGGCAACTTCCTCGACGTGCCGACCGACTGCCCCCAGCGGGACGAGCGGCTCGGCTGGACGGGCGACATCCAGGTCTTCGCCCCCGCGGCCGCCTTCCTGGCCGACTGCTCGTCCTTCCTGTCCTCGTGGTTGCGGGATCTGGCGGCGGAGCAGTTCGAGGACGGCTGCGTGCCGTTCGTGGTGCCGAACATCCACCACAACATCCTTCCCGCCGCCGCCGCATGGGGAGATGCGGCCACGATCGTGCCGTGGACTCTCTACGAGCGTTACGGCGACGCCGAGGTGCTGCGCGAGCAGTATCCGAGCATGCGGGCGTGGGTGGAACGGCTGTACGCCTTCGCGGGGGAGGACGGCCTGTGGGCCGGCCGGTTCCAGTTCGGCGACTGGCTGGACCCGGCCGCCCCGCCGGACGCGCCCGGTGACTCCCGTACGGACAAGGACCTGGTCGCCACCGCGCACTACATCCGCAGCACCGACCTGCTGGCCAGGACCGCCGCCGTGCTCGGCCTGAGCGAGGACGCGCGACGCTACCGGGACCTGGCGGCGGAGGTGAGGCGGGCGTTCGCCTCCGCCTACGTCACAGAGCGCGGGCTGATGGTCAGCGACACTCCCACGGCCTATGCGATGGCCCTTCAGTGGGACCTGCTGCCGACGCCGGAGCAGCGGGAAGCGGCCGGATCGAGGCTGGCCGACCTGGTGCGGGCCAACGGCTTCCGGGTGGCGACCGGATTCGTCGGCACGCCGCTGATCACGGACGCGCTCACCGAGGCGGGATACCCGCACCTGGCGTTCCGATTGCTCCTGGAGCGCTCCTGCCCGTCGTGGCTCTACCCGGTGACGATGGGGGCGACGACGATCTGGGAACGCTGGGACAGCATGCTGCCCGACGGCTCGATCAACCCCGGCCAGATGACCTCGTTCAACCACTATGCGCTGGGCGCGGTCGCCGACTGGCTGCACCGGCGGGTGGCCGGCCTCGCGCCCGCCGCCCCCGGCTACCGGCGGATCGAGGTCCGCCCGCTGCCGGGACATGGGCTGACCTGGGCAGAGGCCGACCTGGAGACTCCGTTCGGCGAGGCGGGGGTGGCGTGGCGGATCAGCGACGGCACCCTCGTCCTCGAAGCGCGGGTCCCGCCGGGGACCGAGGCGATCGTGCACCTGCCGGGGCGGGAACCGTTCCTGACCGGACCTGGCGATCATCAGTGGAAGGCCGAGCTGCCGCCGCCGGCGTCGCCGGAAGTGATCGCGGACGCCGTCGACGACGCTCGGTTGTGGGAGCGCCTGACACCGGTGATGACCGCCCATGGCGTGATCGGCGATCCGGCGGCCCTGGCCGCTCGCGGGTTGCGCCTGCCGCTGTCCGAGCTGGCCTCCGTGGTCGCCCCACGTGCCACACCGGAACAGGTCGCGCGGCTGCGGTCGGCCCTGGACGAGCAACTGCGGGGTTGAGCGCGGAAACGGGCGACGAGTAGCCGTCCTCGCCGCCCGCGGCCCCTGTGAAAGGTCTCGGACCTGAGGTACGGTCACGGGGATCTGGTGAGTTTGCACCAGCTCGGGCCTGGAACGGGGGCGAGCGACTGTCTTCCCCTCTGCTGCGGGCCGGCCCCCGCGACGGCCCGCAGCACCGCGCCGGCCGCCTTCACACCGGACCGGCGCTTTCCGCGCACCACCTTCCTGAGGAAGGACCTGCCATGACTCTTCCGCCTGTCTCACCCGATGGGGGCTACTACGGCGGCTACGGCACGCGGGAACCGGACGGTCCTGCCGAGGCGCAGCAGCCCTGGCGGTGGCTGGGCCGGCTGGGCCGTCGGCTGAGATCGGAACGCCGCACCGGGGGAGCGGACGAGGCAAGCGAGGTGCCGACTCCTCTTCTCAACCCTTCTGATCCGGCCGGACGGGATACGCTCCCGCCTTCGCGGCGGCGATAGCGGCCGCGGCGGCCTGTTCGGCGACGGTCTCGTCGATGGGTTCATGGCTGACGAGCATCCGGTAGTAGAACGGCGCGCCGACCGATCGGATCACCTGGACCGGGTCGGTGTCGGGCGGGAGGTCGCCGCGTTCGATCGCGTGCCGCACCGACTCGGCGGCCATGTCGTTGCGGGTCCGGAAAAAGTCGTGCAACGCCTGCGCCGCCCTCGGGTCCAGCGCTGCCGCCGTGATCAGTCCGAGCATCGCCGGGCGCCAGACCGGGTCGCTGTAGAAGCGGTGGATGCCCACCGCGAGCCCGCGCAGGTCCACCTCGATCGACCCGGTGTCCAGGAGCGGCACCTCGGAGCTGGTCAGGTCGGTGATGAGCTCGACCAGCAGGCCCACCGGGTCGCGCCATCGCCGGTACACCGTGCTCTTGGCGACGCCCGCGAGCTCGGCCACGCGTTCCATGCTCAGCTCCGCGTACCCATGGGCCTCCAGCTCGGCACGGGTGGCGGCCAGGACGGCGGCGCGCACCCGTTCGGTACGCCCGCGTGGTCGCATCGTCCCCGGTGCCGGGCGGTCCTCGGACAAGACATGGCTCCTCTGCTCGCCTGATTGCCATCCTGCCTGGACGCCAGTTTAACGCAACCTCAGTCCCCTTTAAACGCCGAAATGGGCAGCTAAGAAAACCGGGGTTGTATTAGCGAGGCGGCACGGCTACGTTGAGGAGCAATTAACGAGATCCCAGTTTTATTTGTCGCGACTCTCGTAAGGAGGGCACCCATCGTGTCCGAGACCGCCATCCGCAGGTACGCCGGCCTGTCCGGCCTGGCCGCCAGCCTCCTGATCATCATCCAGGTCCCGCTGTACTTCATCTACGAGACCCCGCCGGACTGGGACGTCCTGACCCGCAGCCTGCTCGGCATCACCGGCTGCACCGTCTACATCGTCTACTTCGTCGGGCTCCGCCAGCTCATCCGCCACGTCGACCCGGCCTACGACTGGGTCGCCGGCATCGTCCAGAACGCCGGCCTGCTGTGGGTGGCCATGGTGTTCGTCCCGCAGTCCATGGAGGTGGGCGCGGCGATCACGGTGGACCACGACATCGACACCACCATGGAAGGACCCTTCGCCGGCGCCCAATACCTCATGCAGGGCGCCGTCTCCAGGCTCCTCATGGGCCTCTTCCTGATCGCCCTGGGGATCGCGGTATCCCGGCTCGGTCTGCTCCCGCGCTGGGTGGCACGCTCCGCCTACGTCCTCGCTGCGGTCAACCTCGCCTTCCTGCCCGCCGTGTACTTCGGCGACGACGCCGCCGACTTCTACAGCGCGCAAGGCTGGGGCACCACCGCCAGCATGGGCGCCCTCTGGAGTCTGTGGACCCTCGCCGTCAGCGTCAGCCTGCTCCGCGGCGCTCGCCGTACCGCCCCCGCGGCCCCCGGCACCGGAACGGCCGCGGTCGTGGCACCTGCGCAATAGGCCGGAAACGCATGCGCCGAGCAGCGGCGCGCAAGGCTGCGCCGCCGCTCCAAGAAACCGGAGACTTTCAGGTCGTACGCCATGCGGCGCGACCCCGTTTAAGTGATCGGGTCTCCGGTCTCCTGAGCCAGGACTCTCCCGTCTCACCCACATTGAGGAATCCCATGAGAAACGTCCTCCGGACGCCCATGACCGTGCTCGCCTGCCTGGTCACCGCGCTCGCCGCAGCCTCACCGGCGACGGCCGCGGGCCGCCGGGCCGGTGATGATCCGGCGGTGGTCCACACCGAGACGGGCCTCGTCCGCGGCGCGTTACGCGACGAATACCGGCTCTTCCAGGGCATCCCGTACGCGGCGCCGCCCGTGGGGCCGCTGAGATGGGGATCGCCGCGACCCGCCGCCGGGTGGAGGGGGGTGCGTGCCGCGACCCGTCCCGGCCCCGCGTGCGCCCAGGTCATGGACTTCATCGGCGACAAGCCGAGCACCGCCGAGGACTGCCTGTACCTCAACGTCACCACGCCGAGGCGCACCACCGGGAAGCTGCCCGTCATGGTGTGGATCCACGGCGGCGGCTTCCTGGGCGGCTCCGGAGCGATCTACGGCGCCGAACGGCTGGCCGCCAAGGGCGACGTCATGGTGGTGACCTTCAACTACCGTCTCAACGCACTCGGATTCCTGGCGCACCCCGCGCTGAACGGCGGCCCGGCCCGGCACGGGTCCGGCAACTTCGGGATCGAGGACCAGCAGGCGGTGCTGCGCTGGGTGCGGACGAACGCGGCGGCGTTCGGCGGCGATCCGCACAACGTCACGCTCTTCGGAGAGTCCGCCGGCGGGATGTCGAGCTGCGTCCACCTGACCGCCCCGGGGTCGCGGGGGCTGTTCCAGCGCGTCATCATGCAGAGCGGGCCGTGCACCCTGCGCTGGCCGTGGGCCCCGAGCACGGCCGGACCGGACGCGGAGACCTGGCGTCCCAAGCCGCGGGCGCAGGCGGAGAGGCAGGCCATCGAGATCGCCACCGCGGCCGGCTGCGCCGACCTTCGCACGGCGGCTGCCTGCCTGCGTTCCAAGCCCGTGTCCGTCCTGCTGAAGGCCGTCGGTCCGCGCGGGCTCGCGCCGGCCTACGGCGCCGGAGTGCTTCCCCGGGATCCGGTACGCCAGCTCAGGTCCGGCGAGTTCGCGAAGGTGCCGGTCATGCACGGCATCACCCGGGATGAGCACGTCACCTTCCAGGTCGGCTTCGACGCCGAGGCGGGCGGCCCGATCGCCCCCAAGGACTACCCCGCGGTGCTCGGCACGTTCCTGGGCCTGGACGGCAAGCAGACCGCGAAGGTGATCCGCCGCTACCCACTGAGCGACTACAAGGGCTCGACGAGCTGGGCGATGGCCGGCACGCTCACCGACTGGGCCTGGGCCTGCCCCGCGGTCGAGATGAACGACCTGCTGGGCCGGTACGTGCCCACCCTCGCCTACGAATTCTCCGACCGGACGGCGCCGTGGTTCAAGGACGCCGCCCCACAGAGCTATCCGACAGGCGCCTACCACGCCGGGGAACTCCAGTACCTGTTCTCGCGCGCGTACGCCGGCCATGACCTGTCACCGGAGCAGCGGCGGCTCTCCGACGAGATGATCGGCTACTGGACCCGCTTCGCCCACTCCGGCGACCCCAACGGCGACGGGGCGACCGGCTGGCCGCCCTACGACGCGCCCGGAGGCCAGGTGCTGTCGCTCGCCACCGGCCAGAACGGGATCGGCGAGGTGAACCTCGCCCGCGAGCACCGCTGCGACTTCTGGAAACCCCTGACCTGAGGGGAGACATCGGGTCGGCCGAGCGGGCGGCAGGCTGACCGGAACGGCGAAGACGAGCGCCCCCGGCGAGCGCTTCACCGCCACGACGCCGAGCACGCAACCGGCTGGTGCCGACAACGCCTCGTCGTGTATCCATGCGCGCCGAGGCCGGACGCGAGCCGCACGACCGCGCCCTGCGGACCTCGTCGGTGAGCTGTCCACGCTCAGCACCGAGTTCCGCCGCCAGTGGGCCGTGGCATCCGCAGATCGGCGACCTGGAGCTGACCTACCAGTCTCTCGACCTGCCCGTGTCCAGCCGGACGGTGTACGGCCTCACCGTCTACACCGCCGAACCGGGCAGCACCTCCGAAGGGCGGCCCAAGCTCCTGGCCAGCCTGGCGGCCATCCAGCGGGCACACCCCACCAGCCAGCCGCGTTGAAGCGCGCCGACCTGCCCGCAGCGCAGCGACGGCGTGCCGGCGGGTTTGCTCGGCCCTGCGTTCGCTGATCATTCATCGGGCGAGGCCGTCGACGTGGTGTCGGGGCCGAACGGGCGTGTCGGCTCGATGAGGTGCTGAATCCAGTCGGCCCCGCGCAGAGGCCAGGGCTTTCAAGGGCATCAGCATGCCTGATCCTTCGCGTCGGGCGCGCGGCCGAGCAGTCGCAGGATGTCGTCGGACAGAAGTTCGTCCGGGCCCTTGAGAGCGTTCGCGAGTTTCGTGTCGGTGCAGAAGATCATCTCTGCGGCGATGTTGTCCTGCACGATCCGGGCGACGTTGTCCAGGGCGACGGGGATCGGCTTGGAGGGGATCTCGGCCGTGGATAGGTCGATCAGGTGGGTGTCGGCCTGTGCCGGGTCCATGAACTTCTTGATGATGACGGAGTTCTGGTTCCGGGAGGATGTGGTCCAGATCGTGAAGACGACGACGTACAGGCATTTCCAGGCGTCATCGCCGAGTTGTCGGCGCCAGCGGGTCATGATGTCCGCGACGCCTTCGATCTGCACTTTGCACGCCCAGTGCATGTTGGTGCGGATGTTCGGGTACACGCTGCCCGAGTAGTCCTCGAAGGACTTCATGTCGAAGGAGCGGCTTCGTGCGGTGTCCGCGATGAACTCGCGTGATCTGTCGAGGATGTTTGCGCACGACTGCTGAAGGTCGAGTGGGAGTCTCGCCTCGTCGAGTTGCCGTCGGGCCGTGGCTATCGTGGCGGAGGCGTCCTTGAGTGGCTCGACCCAGCCGTCCCCCGGCCCCTTGAACGCGACCATGTCCAGGTCGTGCGGATCGATTCTGGAGTTCTGGAAAGCCGGGACCTGCTTGGGCAGGTATGGGGCGATGACTGTGAAGATGCCCAGCGGGAGGTGGGCGATCGACTTCGCCAGCTCGAAGATCTCGTCGACCGGGTGCAGCGACTCCAGTGCCTGCCCGTTCGAGACGAGGCTGTACAGACCGCCCCGATGGTCGTTCTGGACGACGATGACCGGGCTCAGCTGGTTGACGAGGTCGGCTTTCAGCGCGGCGTAGTTCCGCCGCGTGTCGGCGTTGACCGCACGGATCGCGTCGCGGGCCGGTCGTTGTCCGGCCGCGTGCGACGGGGATGTGCCGGTACGTGCGGCGGGGAGTACGTTGCCGCCGAGCAGCGTCGTGGCGCCGGCTGCGGTGGCGGTGCCGAGGAATGTTCTGCGTGTGACCACTGTCTGACCTGCCTCTCGAAAGCCGCAGAGCCGACGAGATCGTCCGCCGACCCCAGGCCCTTCGCCGCACCGTCACTCCCACTCCGGCCCAAGCTGTGCTGGGCCGGAAAGTTGACTTGATGTTTGTGTATGGTAACGGTAAGTAGTGGGCCTGCGGATTCTCAGGTTCGGGGCAAGCGACTGCGTCGTAGGCAGGAGAGGGCATGTCAATCCTCAAGGGCGTTCCGCCGCTCGTGTCCACCTCACGCGGGCCTCGGTTCGCCGGGATGGCGATCGGCGGCCTTGCGCTGCTCGTCGCCATGCTCGTCCCGGTCGCGACCGGCGCACGCGCCGCGATCGGGTTGACCAAGTGCACCGGTTCCCAGACGGTGACCTACACCCCCGGCCTCACCGATCAGCCCCGGGAGGTCACGGTCAGCGGGACGGCCCCCCCTGATCGAGTGCGTCTCCAGCAGTGATCCCACCATTTCCCGGGCCACGTCCACCTTCTCCGCCACAGGGACGTTCTCCTGCACCTCTGGCACGAGGGCGGGCAGCCGGAGGATCACGTGGAACAACGGCAACACCAGCACGCTGTCCTCCACTTCCGCCGTCTCACTCAACGGCGCGGAAAGCCTCGTTCTGATCAAGGGTGTGGTGGTCGACGGCGAGTTCAAGGGAACGCGGTGGACCGGCACGTTCCCCATGTTCAGCACGAAGCCTCAGGCCTGTCTCACCGAGCAAGGGCTTGCCGGCGTCTCCGGTCTGCTCACCCTGAGCATCGGTTCACTGTGAACCGGCCCGACTTCGATGGACGCCTTGCTGTCGGCCGCTGTCCCGGCGTTCCTCTGCCCTGCCCTCCACTATGGCGCGGTGTCTCGGAGGTCGCGCTCGACGTTGTGACGCAGTATGTCGCCGCCGTGCCGTTGGCCGCGTTGGGCAGGGTGACACCTCACCCGGCCGGCGATGGTCCAGGCGCTCAAGTTCGGCGTACGGACTGGAGAACGGCTGGCCGACGAATGGCGTGCTCAGTGCAAGAGTGCGTTCGACGTGCGAAAACGACTACCTCCATGTTCAGGGGGTCAAGAGGGCGCAGGCCCTGTCGTCCCGACGGCTGCGAAAGGCCGATCGACTGGATGTCAGCCCAGATCGATCGGCCTTGTCTGTTCGCAACCGAGCCGCGTGACGACCCCGTCCCAATGCGTCGCGTCGCGGAGGGCGCCGAGAACCGGGCCCTTCCGGACTACGGGTGTCCCGGCATGTCGGTCAGCTGCCAGACCGGGGTGCCCGAGCACGGCACCAGTTCGAGGACGGCTCCCGTGGCGGTGCTCCGGTCCTTGACGGCGACGCATCTGGAGTTGCTGAGGGACACGATCTGCTGCCCGTCCCCCGACGGACGCAGCTCGAACTGGTAGTCGGTGAGCAAGGGCGCGCACGAGCCGCGGGTCAGGGTGTCCTGGATCCCCGCCCTCGGGATCCCCACCTTGAGGCACTTGTCTCCGGACGGGTCGGAGATCTGGTAGGTCTTCGTCGCCACGCGGCGGAACAGCAGCCGCTGGTCGGTCCCGCACGCCGCCTGGACGACCTGCGTGCCGGAGAAGGACAGGCACTTCTCGGAGTGGCTGGCGACGGCGGTCGAGGTGAAGTCCCGTTCCGTCAGCCCGGAGCGTAGCTGGAGATAGGCGGGCTTCTTGGCCAGCTTCTCGTCCAGAGGGTGGGCCGCACCCCAGCCGGGAACCCCGGACGGCACCCACGAGTACTTGTCGGTGAGGCCCCACATGGTCAGGGACACGCAGCGGGCGACGGCGAGGCACGCCTCGGCGGCCCGGCGGTAGACCTCGCCCTGGGCGGCCAGCTTGTCCGCGTCCACCGGCAGCTTGAGCCGGACGTCCAGCTCGGTGACGGCCACGTCGACGCCCAGCTCGGCGAACAACTTCAGAGTGCTCTTGAGCTGCGTCAGCGGCAGCGTGGCGGGCATCGGGTCGGCGATCATGGCGTGGGTCTGGAAGCCGACGCCGTCGATCGGCACGCCCTGGGCCCGCAGGTCGTGTACGAGGTTGTAGAGGCCGTCCCGCTTGCGGTTGCTCCACTCGGCGTTGAAGTCGTTGATGTAGAGCTTGGCCGCGGGGTCGGCGGCGTGGGCCCAGCGGAAGGCGTCGGCGATGTAGCCGGGGCCCAGGCGCTTGAGCCAGATGGATTGCCTGAGGGTGCCGTCCTCGGCGAGGACCTCGTTGACGACGTCCCACACGGCGACCCGGCCGGCGTAACGCTTGACGGTGGTCTCGATGTGCTGTTGGAGCGCGGCGCGCAGTTGCTGGTCACTGAGTGAGCCGTCGCTGACCCACGTGGGGAGACCGCCGTGCCAGACGAGGGTGTGACCGCGGACCATCTGCTTGTTCTCCTGGGCGAAGGAGACGACGGCGTCCGCCTTGGCCCAAGTGTGCACGCCGGATTCGGGCTCCACGTTCACCCATTTCATGGCGTTCTCGGGGGTCACGCTGTTGAACTCGTACTTGAGCTTGTCGCGGTAGCCGTTGTCGGTCTCCAGGGCGCGGTCGTTGACGGCCGTCCCGATGCGCAGGTTTCGGGCCGCCGCCACGGTACGCAGGGTCTCCTCGGCGGCGGCGGCGGCGGAGGAGGCGGGGATGACGGCCGTCGCCGCGACGCCGAGCAGAACGGCGCCCATACCGGCGAGGGACAAAAGGGAAAGTTTCATCTCTTCTTTCGTAATCGGATCACGAGCCGGGAGCTCGTTGTGTGTGGCAGGAGGCCGGGCGCCGGAACAGGGAGAACACGCCGGCCCAGCAAGCGGGTCCGAAGACGGCCCCGGCGCCGCCCGCCGCCAGAAGAACGGGGCAGAACGAGGGATGGGTGACCGGGGCGTCCACCGGCTTGTGCCCGCCCGTGTTCGAGGCGCTGTAGATGTCGACGCCCGGAGCGGCGATCGTGATGTACGAGCGCACCTGGGAGAAGTCCGCCCGCCTCCCCGTCCGGCCCCGTCGCGGCCACGCCGGTTGCTCCGGGAAAGGCGGCCGGGGACGACGCGACGTTGTCGGCGTCGGTGGCCAGGGAGCCCGTCGATTCTCCGTTGCCCGAGCCGGCGAGCAGGAGTGCGCGCTTACCTACGGCATGGTCCACCGCGGCGGCTTCCTCTTCGTGCGGCGCGAAGTCGGCCCATGCGTCGGTGCCGAGCGACATCGAGATCATCTTAGCGCCCCTGCCGGCCGCGGACCGGATGCCCTTGGCCGGCGCCGGCGGCCGGGGGAGCGACGTCCGCGACGTGTCTCTCAGCGGCTCGTCGGGTTCTCGGCGAGCAGTGGTTCGAGGGCGCCAAGGGCCGCGCCGACGCAGATGTCGCGTAGCTGATCGCGCGTGCAGGTCTCGCGGGTGAGCCAGTCGACGCACAGGACCTGGACGAAGACCAGCCAGCTCTTCAGAACCCCGGAGACGGCCTCGCGAACGTCGTCGCCCGCGAGCGGAAGGACCGCCAGCAGCCTCGCCCGGAGTGCGTCCAGCTCGTTCGACATGATCGTCTGGATCACCGGATCGCCCGCGAGGACCCGGTTCGCGGCGAGGACGGCGTTGCGGTTGGCCACGAAGTAGTCGAGATGGACGTCCATGCCCTGCGCGAGCTGCTCCCGCAGTGAGTGGGCGGGGTCGAGCCGCGTCTCGGCGAGCAACTGGTCCGCGGCCTGCTGGTACACGGCGGCGAAGAGGGCCTGCTTGCTCGGGAAGTGCCGGTAGAGCAGAGCTCGTGACACGCCGGCCTGCTCGGCGACCTCTTCCATCAGCACGTCGGCGTAGGGGTGAGCGGCGAAGAGCCGGGCGCCGACGGCGAGGAGCTGGGCGTGGCGCCCGTCAGGGGTGAGTCGCTGGCGTGGAGGCATGGACCAAGCCTAGTTGACACACGTCTACTAGCGCGGGCACCGTAGTAGACACATGTCAACTAAGGCGGGAGAAATCATGGTCAAGGCGCTCCGTACGCTCGCTCAGTTGATGGGGTGGGCCTGCGCGCTGATCGGCCTGCTCCACGTGGCGCTCGGCAACGCGGCGATCCCCGGCGCCGCTTCCGCGGGGCCGACGATCGACAGCTGGGGCCGGTTCATGGGGGCCGCCTTCGTCGGCTACGGGCTGGCATGGGTGTGGGCGGCGCGGCAGCGCCCGATCCCGGCGACGGTGGTGCGGTGGCTGGCCGCCGTCTTCCTGCTGGGCGGCGTGGGCCGGCTGCTCTCGCTCGCCGTGTCCGGCCGGCCGCACGGGTTCCAGCTCGTACTGGCGGTCATCGAACTCGTTCTGCCGCCGATCTTCTTCTGGCTTGCCGACAAGGAGGAGCGCGCCTACTCGGCCTGAGCGGCACGGCGGAGGCGCTCGCGGGCGCCACTTCACCGTGCCGGGCGCCACCCGCGGGAAGTCCGGTACTCCTTCCAGGTCGTGGAGTGCCGGGATCGCGCGGCGCTGATCACCACTGCCGCCACGGCCGTTCTCGTACCTGCTCTGTCTCGCCTTGGTCGCGAGCGCCGCGACCGGCGGGCTCAGCTCCAGGTCGCCCGCTTGAGAATCGTGCCGAGCCGGCTGTCGCTCCACTGGTCGAAGATGAGGATCTTCGACTTGGGCAGGTGCCAGATCCGCTCCTCATAGGAGACGCCGGTCCGCTTGGCCGACTGCGTCGTGCAGCCGACGCGCCAGACGCGGTAGGTGGCCTGGTGTCCCGCGCCGACCGGGCGGAGACCGCGGGCGACGAGCTTGCCGGGGAAGTCCTCCACGTAGCGCTTGTCGGGGGCGCAGGCCGCGAGGCCGTTGCCCGGGTGGTACGGCTCCTCGGCGTCGTAGGGGTTGCCGTGGCGGGCCAGGGAGATGCCCTCCGGCCCGACGAGGTAGAACCCACGGCACTCGACGGCGAGCCGGTCGCAGCCGCCGGTCTTGACGTGGACGCCCCACCTGTCTGCTTTCCCGACTTTCCAGGTACTGGGGATCTGGAGCGTCATGCCGCGGAAGGTCAGCGGCTTGGTCGCCGCGCTCTGTGCGGGTGCGCCGGTGAACAGGAGGGAGGCGGTCACAACCAGGGTCGTCAACATGATCCCGAGGCTAGGGAAGCCCACTTGTGGCTCGGCTGCAACGCTCTTGTAGCGCGCTCGAACGGGCTGCCGGGCGAGCTCTCGGTGGACGACCAGCCCGACGACGCTCCGCCGGAACGCCCATGCGGCCCGCCAGCTAATTTGACTTCCATCTAAGCAGTGACGGATGATGACTCCTGATTAGATGAACTTCTATCCAAAGAGGTGCGTCATGCGTGGCTTCACACGTCGACAAGGCCACCTCGCGGGTGTGCGACCTCGACTGCCGCGCCGATGCCCGCCTCTGCGTCACGTCTCCGTCCTTCCGCTGAGCCCTCTCGCCACCTGGAGAAACAGTCATGAGTGACAGTTGCTGCGGCCCCACCATGATCGCGATCGAGCAGGTCACGACCCCTCGGCAGGCCACCTCAGGGCGGCGGGACGACCTGCCCGTGGTCGTGATCGGCGCGGGCCCCGTCGGCCTGGCCGCCGCCGCGCACCTGGCCGAACGCGGCATCGACTTCCTGGTCCTGGAGGCCGGCGAGCGGATCGCCGCGTCGATCGCGCAGTGGGGACACGTGCGGGTGTTCAGCCCGTGGAAGTACGACATCGACGCCGCCGCCCGCCGCCTGCTGGAGGCCGACGGCTGGAGCGCCCCCGACCCCGAATGGCTGCCGACCGGCGCCGAGATCAT
This sequence comes from Nonomuraea sp. NPDC047529, assembly GCF_040642995.1. Taxonomy (NCBI): domain Bacteria; kingdom Bacillati; phylum Actinomycetota; class Actinomycetes; order Streptosporangiales; family Streptosporangiaceae; genus Nonomuraea; species Nonomuraea sp. NPDC047529. Next base: position 103,659 of record NZ_JBEYTJ010000015.1, read on the forward strand.
CGATGACTATCTCGCCCCGCTGGCCGAGCTGTTCGGTGACCGGGTGCGTACCGACGCCCGAGTGACCGCCGTCAGCCGCCTCGGCTACGACCGGGTGCGCACGGCAGGCCGCGAGCAGGCCCCCTTCCTGGTCCGCCTGGCCGACGGCGGCGAGTTGCAGGCAGGCGCGATCATCGACGCCTCCGGCACCTGGACCACCCCGAACGCCCTGGGCGCCTCCGGCCTGCCCGCCCATGGCGAGAACGAGGTGTCCATCGACCACGCCCTGCCCGACGTCCTCGGCACCGACCGCCACCGCTACGAGGGCCGGCACGTTCTGGTCGTCGGCGCCGGCCACTCGGCCGCCACCACACTGCTCGCCCTGGCCCAACTGGACGACACCCCGATCACCTGGGCCATCCGCGCAGGCAACGCCGGCCGCGCCTACGGGGGCGGCGACGCCGACGCCCTCCCGGCCCGCGGCGCGCTCGGCACCCGCCTGCACGCCCTCGTCACCTCCGGTCGCATCCAGCTCCTGACCGGCTTCTTCACCCACCAGGTACGTGCCACCGGCGACGGCGTCGAAGTCACCAGCCGCACCCCCTCCGGCACCGAGCGGACGATCACCGTGGACCGGATCGTCGGCGCGACCGGCTACCGCCCCGACCACTCCATCGCCGCCGAACTACGCCTCGACCTCGACCCCGTCCTCGGCTCCACCCGCGCCCTGGCCCCGCTCATCGACCCCAACCGTCCCCCCACACGGCGTGGACGAGCTGGCCCACCCCGAGCCCGGCTACTACGCCATCGGCGTCAAGAGCTACGGCCGCGCCCCCACCTTCCTGCTCGCCACCGGATACGAGCAGGCCCGTTCGGTCGTCGCCGCGCTGGCCGGCGACTGGGAGGCCGCCCGCGACGTGCAGCTCGACCTGCCCGAGACCGGGGTGTGCTCCTCCGGCCTGGCCGAGGACCAGGAGCAGCGGGTCGGCCTGGCCGGCGGCATCAGCGGCGGCCTGCTCTCCGCCCCGCTGCCCCTGGCCGCCGTCTCCACCGGGTCCTGCTGCGGCTGACACGTCCGAAGCCCCTGGAAGGACGGTCCGAGGAATACCCCACGGCGGCCCAGCGAGAGGCGCTCCGCCTGCGATCACGGCCCGCTGGACCCGCCCCGACCCGGCGAGCGCCTGCTCGCCGGCCTCGGGCGGACCACCCAGGACGGGCGGGCGACGATCGGCTTCGGGGTGGGCGCCATCACGCTGGCTCACCTGCCGGCCGAGCGCTACGGCACCACCGCCTTCGTCGGCCTGTCGGTACGGGTGGGTGACGAGCGCGGTGGTCGTGGCGTTCGCCTACCACCGCCTATAATTTAGACCGGCATCGAATTAAGGAGTCGCGTCATGGCAGCCCCCGCCACCACCCAGTGCTGTGCGCCGATCGCCCGCGAGCCGCTCGGCGAGGTCGACGCCGCCGAGCTGGCCACGCTGCTCAAGGCCGTGGCCGACCCGGTGCGGCTGCGCCTGCTGTCGATGATCGGCTCCCACCCCGGCGGCGAGGCGTGCGTGTGCGACCTGACCGGCGTGTTCGACCTGACCGCCCCCACGATCTCCCACCACCTGAAGGTGCTGCGCACCGCCGGGCTGATCGACGGCGAACGCCGCGGCACCTGGGTCTACTACCGGATCATCCCCGAGACGGTGAACAAGCTGGGCGCGCTGTTCGCCCCGCTCGCCGCCCCCGCCAAGGCGCAGAACGGCCCGGTGGACGTGGAACTCCTCACCGTATGACTGACGCGGCACGCCTGGCCGATGTCGTGGTCATCGGCGCCGGGCAGGCCGGGCTGGCGGCCGGCTACCACCTGCGGCGGGCAGGCGTCGACTTCGTCATCCTGGACGCCCAGCAGACGCCCGGCGGAGCCTGGCAACATGCCTGGCCGTCCCTGCGGCTGTTCTCGCCCGCGCAGTACAGCTCCCTGCCCGGCCGCATGATGCCGATCCCGGCCGACGGCGGCTACCCGGACGCCGCCCACGTCGTCGCCTACCTCACCGACTACGAGCAGCGTTACCGGCTGCCGATCGTCCGTCCCGCCGCCGTGCGGGCCGTGCGGCGCGCCGGCCCGCGCCTGGCCGTGGACAGCAGCGCCGGCACCTGGCACGCCCGGATCGTGGTCAGCGCCACGGGCACCTGGTGGCGTCCCTACGTGCCGCACTACCCCGGCATCGGTGACTTCCGCGGCGAGCAACTGCACACCGCCGGCTACCGCGGCCCCGAGCCCTTCCACGACCGTCGGGTGCTGGTCGTGGGCGGCGGCAACTCCGCCGCGCAGATCCTCGCCGAGCTCTCCCGGGTCGCCCCGACCACCTGGGCGACACTGCGCCCGCCCCGGCTGCTGCCCGACGAGATCGACGGCCGCGCCCTGTTCGACCTGGCCACCCGCCGCCACCGGGCCGCCCTGACCGGACAGAACGCCGAGAGCATCGCCGACCTGGGCGACATCGTCGCCGTCGCGCCCGTACGCGAGGCCCGAGACCGGGGCGCCCTCAAGGCCGAGCCCATGTTCTCCCGCATCACCCCCGACGGGGTGGCATGGGCCGACGGCAGTACGGCGGCGTACGACGTGATCGTGTGGTGCACCGGCTTCCGTCCCACCCTGGCTCACCTGTCCCCGCTACGGCTGCGCGGCCCCGGCGGCGCGATCCCCACCGACGGCACCCGCGCCCTGGCCGAACCGCGCCTGCACCTGCTCGGCTACGGCGACTGGACCGGCCCCGCCTCGGCCACCCTCATCGGCGCCGGCCGCACCGCCCGGCAACTGGCCGCGGAGATCACCGCCCAGCTCTAGTGCCGTGGCCCGGCTTCGCCGTCCTGGCTCTTCACCTGGTGCCCTGCTTCCTCAAGGACGGTGATGGCCTGCTGTTTCCTCGGCTCGGGAACCAGAACCAGGTCGGCATGGAAAGTCGAGGCCACGAATACCGGGATCGCCGCCTCCGCCAGCGGCTTGACGATCGCGGACAGCATTCCGGGAATGTCCAGGCCGTGTGCTGTGGCACCTCCGTAGAAGCCGATCCACTGCTCCGCCGTGTCCGCACCTCTGGCCTCACGGACCACGGTCAGCCCTTCCGGAGCGCGGACGAGCACCAGCCAATCGTCCTCGGGCACCCCGTCCTGCGGCAGCTGCTCGACGGCGAATGCGGGAGACATGATGCTGAGATGCTGAGCGGTGGATGCGTCCATGGGCATGTGTCTACCGTAGGACCGCCGTTCGCGCGGACCTCGGCCTGATCAGGCCCATGGCCTAACCGGTGACGTCGAGTTCGGCGTACATGCCGGCCGCGTAGTGGCCCGGGAAGTTGCACAGCAGCTCGTATCGGCCCGGCCGCAGTGTCAACGTGGTCCAGCTCGTGGATCCGGGAGCTATGCCGTTCCCGGCGCCCGCCCCACACGTACGAGACGCCTCGCCGAGGCTGCCCGCCTCGCTGACGCGCCCGTCCGAACCGGTCGCCCGCTGCCCCGGCGCGTGCCCCGCCGGGAGCGGCAGCACGACGACCTCGTGGGCGAGGGTCCCCTCGTTGTACGCACGCAGCGAAACCTTGCCGGCGGGGACGCTTGAAGGCGTGGCCGTCAGTCTCATCCGCGTGCCGTGCGGCCCTGAGCCGTACGGGCCTTGAGTGCCGGGCATCATGCCACCCGGACCGGGAGTTCCGTACGGTCCGGAATCATGGGGGCCAGGGCTCATCATGCCTGACACAGTGTCGGCGAGGGCCACATCCACCACACGCCCTTGAAGCGGTGGCGCAGTGCACGCAGGTTGCTGATGCGGCTTGACCACCGCTCCTCCCAAGCCGATGGCCGCGTACATGACGGCGCTCATCGCTGCGTAACTCATCCTGGGCAGCCACATGCTCGGCACCTCCGTCGCTCCGCCTCCGTTCGAGGCCGGCCGTCCTGAGGTTCTGGGTGAGGACGCCTCACCCAGGCCCCCTGCCCGAACGGAGCCAGGGCATGCCACGCCCACCTCCACCTCGCGACCCACCGGATGCGAGAGGTGGGATCGGATCGATGGCGGCGGACTACCTCGTCGCCGCTGACGGGCACCGCAGTGGGGTGCGTACGGCGCCAGGCGTCGATCGGCACGGTCCTGGCAGCCTCGGGCACAACGTCAGCATCATTTTCGACGCCGACCTCGGCGATCTGGCCGACCCCGCGATGCCCAGCACATCCTGTTCAACGACCAGGGCAGTGGCCTGTTCACCACCATCGACCACACGATTGACCGACACCTGTACAGCGTCACCTACGACCCGGCCACCGGGGCCTCACCCGAGGACTTCCCCACCGAGCGTTGTACCGGACTGATCCGCCTGATCCCCGCACTGCCGGACCTCGAACCGCGGATCAAGGCGGTGGCGCCGTGGGAGATGGCGGCCATGGTGGCGGATCGGTTTCGGGTGGGGCGGGTGCTGCTGGCCGGGGATGCGGCGAAAGTCACCCCACCCAGTGGCGGGATGGGCGGCAACACCGCGATCGGTGACGCCTACGACCTGGCCTGGAAGCTCGACTCGACGGCCAGGCCGGGACTGCTGGACCGCTATGACGGCGAGGGCGGTGCCGGGGCCTTGGCCGCGGATGGGATCCGGCATCTTGCGCTGCTCGAGCACGAGGATCTTGAGCGGCCGGCCCCGGCGGGCCTGGCTGAGGAGTTCCAGGGTTTCGGGCGCCTCCCAGGCGGTCGGGTGCCGCCGGACGCGTCGGCCCGCGAGGCGGTGCATATGACGGACAGTTCCGGAGCGTGCACTTAGCGCATGTCAAGGTGCTGAGGGTATTGCCGAAGCGTCCTGTTATAGCCCCCTTGGGCGCTCTTGTTGTGCCCTCGCCTTGACGTTTGGATCACCTAGGAGTGCTCTTCCGTGCCGCCGCCTGTTCTGCCAGGAGAAGGAGTCGCGACCTTGACCATGCTGACCTACACCCTCATCACGGACCCGGCACCCTTGGCGGCGTCCGAGGCCGGGCGGCAGTCCAAGTCCACGGGGACGGTGTACCTGCTCGTCACGAACACCGGGCAGACGGCGTACGCAACGATCAAGGTGACGGTTCCCGTCGGCACCGGCGCCGGCCACCTCACCGACGACTTCACCACGATCACGCCCAAAGGCGAGCACACCGACGTCAAGACCGGCCGCACCCGTGCGGTGACCGTCCAGGGGCAGAGCTTCGCCTTCCAGGTCAGCGATCAGGGCAGCGCGATCACCTTCGGTCCCGGTGACCACATGGTGGTGACGCTGGAGAACGTCGCTGTCGCTCCCCAAGCCGGGCTGGCTGTGCTGCGGGTGACCGAGGCCGCCGGCAGAAGCAAGAGTGGGGGACTGCGCAACAGTGACACGGCGGTGGCGGTGGTGAAGACCGCGCCGAAGGAGATACCGGCGCCGCACGGCTTCCGCGCGGACAACGTCGTGGTGGACGCCGGAACAACGGTCACGCTGAACTGGGAGGGATCCGACGACTTCACGTACGAGATCTTGTTCCCGGGTGGCCGGAAGCCCGTTCCCAAGGTCGAGCACACCGGGTCGCACGGCCCGTACTCCTTGGTGCTGGACGCCGCCGACGCCCCGAAGCGCGACACCACCTACACCCTCGTCGCCGGCTTCGGCACCCGGCGGCACACCGTCACCACGACCGTTCAGGTGCGCGATCCCATCCTGGGAACCCTCACCGCCGTCGATGGCGTCACCACCCCGCGGTTGGAGGGATCGACCAAGGGCGACGGAAGCATCACCCTCCTCCCAGGCGGGGTGAAAGTCTGGAGCACAGGCAGCTCCAACGCGCCGGGCACCGTGTTCGCCGACAAGGCCGACCTCAACGGCGTCAACACCACCTGGGTGCAGGGCAGAAGCACTGACGACGGATGGATCGCCTTCTCCAGGTTCGGTCTGCAGGTGTACACGGGCGGGACGGGCACCGCCACCCCTGGCTCCGTGTACGCCGACTCCATACGCGCGAAGGACGCCCCCTATGGGCAGGGTGGCGGGTGGATCAACCTCCACGACGAAGGGATGACCGTCTACCTGTCGAAGGACGGGAGCAACGGACTGGGGAGCGTGACGGCCCGCGACTTCAACCGCTGACCTCGACTCCTTGCGATCGCCTCCCAGGCCACCGCCCGCCTGCCGGTCGATGGCCTGTCTCGTTCGCGGTGGATCGACAGGGGCGGGGTTCAGTCGTGGAAGCGGCCCTCACGCGTGTACGTGCAGGACAGGCAGTTGGGGTCGGAGCCCCAGGTGTCGTCCTGGATGATCCTGCGGTAGCGGTTGATGATGCCCTTTTCGACGTGCTGCTCCTGCCCCGGGTACACCAAGGTGTCACTTTGCTCCGCCCACTTGCTGAGGGCGTTGTTGAAGTAGAAGAGCCGATGGTGGGCGGCGATCTGGGGCGGGTTGCCGGCCGAAAGACAATTGATGAGCCAGCTGTCGGCGTTCACGTACTTGCCGCCGTAGCTGGAGGAGTAGGAGTCCCTGGGCAGCATGCCGGGGTGGCCCACGTCACGCCAGTGGTACCAGGGGTAGTAGGTCTTGTTGCAGTTGACCGCGCCGGACATGGTCGGGACCGCGGGGGTGGCGAGGCCGTCGACCTCCACCAGTTCCTTGGTGACCGTCCGGCGCTGCAGCTCGGCCGGCAGGGGCTTGGTGCCATGGGCCTCCACCAGCCGCTGCGGGACCGCGACCGAGGCCGGGGTGATCTTCAGGTACGTCTCGAGGAAGCTGTCGCCACTGTCGCGGGCGAACAGACGGGCGCGGCCGATGAAGGCGGTCTGGACGAGGCCCACGTCGCCGGACGGCCGGCTGTCGTTGAACTCCACGGTCAGCCCGTTGCCGTAGCGGAGCAGCGCGAGCTTGACCTCGGCGTCCGCCTCTTCGGCGATCGGCGCCGCCCTCAGTTCTTCCGCTGTGGGCTCGCTCATGGCCTTCGTCGAGGCGGTGGCCGGAGCGTTGAGCAGGAGAATGCCGGCGCTCGCCGCGAGCAGGGCTGGAATGACTCTCACGATCTTCTCCTCGTCGTTCGGGACTGAGAACGACGGTAGGAACGGAGCTTTCAGTTGCCTTAAAGTCCAGCCCGGCAGATACTTCTCGCTGTGACGGCGACCGAGCCTCTGCTGCCACGAGGGCAACTCACCGCCCTTTTCGATCAGATCCCGCGACACCGGCTCACCGTGGTGACCGGTGGCCCGGGCGGCGGTAAGACCTCGGCCGTACGCGGCTGGACGCGGGCCCGGCCTGATCATCCGGTGGCATGGCTGACCTGGGCTGACGATGCCACCCTGATCGAAGAGAGCTGCCAGGCCCTGGGCGCGCCGGCCGGGTGGATCCGCTCCGCCGGACTCGCCACCGAGCTGGCCGCCGCCGTCTCCCGGCCGACCGTCCTCGTCATCGACGAGGTGGAGCGGATCGAGCCGGGCACCCCTGGGGCGCGCCTGCTCGAAGAGTTCTGTCACCACGGCGGCGACGACCTTCACCTGGTGTTGATCTCACGCTCCGCCGTGCCCTTCCCGATCCAGCGCCTGCGCGGCCTGGGCCATGTCTTCCAGGTGTCGGCGGAACAGCTGGCCTTCACCCCTGCCGAGACCCGCTCACTCTCCTCGATCGTTCTGGGGTCGGACGACCTGGCGGAGGAGGTTCACGAGCTCACCAAAGGGTGGCCGGTCGCCGTACGGCTGACGCTGAGCTGGCTGAGCGGCCTGCCCCTGTCGGACCGTGCCAGACGGATCGCTGCCACGCCGCTGTTCGACTATCTGGTCGAGGAGGTGGTGAAGGACGAGCACGAGGAATTCCTCCGCGCGACCGCTCGGCTGCCGTGGTTCACCGACGAGCTGTGCCAGGCGATGGGGGTCGCCGTCTCCCGCGAGGAGCTCCGCGCTCTGGCCGCTCAGCACATCCTGATCACGCCCTGCGATCAGGGCTATGTGGTGTCGACCTTGGTCCGGGAGTTCATGGGTGAGGTCGGCCGGGTGCCGGCGGCGGCCCATTGGTATGAGTCGCATGGGTTCGTCCGGGAGGCGCTGGCGGTTTGCGACGAGCCCGGCCATCGGGTGGCGATGATCGAACGGTGGCATGCGTCGCTGCTGGCCGAGGGGCACGCGGCTGAGCTCGTCCGGGCTTGCGTCGCCGTACCGGAGAAAGCGCGGACGTGTGCCGTGGACATGGCCGAGGGACAGGCCCGCCAGGTTCAGGGGGACTGGGCCGGCGCGCTGGAGTGCCTGCGCCGTGTCGATGCCACTGACCCCGCGGTGGCCTGGCGGATGGGGATGATCTATTACCAGCGGGGGGACTACAAGGCGGCGTTGTCGACGTTCGAGCCGGCCGGCGGCTTCGACGGCTCGGCGTTTCCGCTGCCCTCCTCAAGCTCCTCCGACCGGGCGATGTTGCTCGCCTGGTCCGCCAGCGCTCGCTGGCTGGTCGGCGAAAGCGCGGAGGCGACCCAGTTGGCCGAACAGGCCCTGGCGATGGCCACCCTCTGCCAGGACGAACGCGCTGCCGCCTGCGCCCACACCGCGCTGGCCATGGTCACCCACGACGCCGGCGACGGGGCCGGCAGCGAACGGCACAGCGCCCTCGCCCTCGCCGCCGCGGAGAGCTCAGGAGACCTGTTGTTGTCCGCCCGCATCCTGGCCAACCGCGCCGCGAGCCGCGCGGAGGAGGCCCGCTACGACGAGGCCATCGCCGACTCCGACCTCTCGGTACGGCGAGCGGACCTGGTCGGGGATCCCGTCCAGACCGCGATCGCCCTGCACAACCGCGCCGATGCGCTCATGGGCCTGGGCAGACTCGACGAAGCCCTGGCCGACTTCCAGCGGGCACGCGACATCTTCAGCCGGGTGGGCAGCGACAAGCTCGGCCACCCGCTGGCGGGGCTCGGCAAGGTCTATCTGGAGCGCGGGGAGCTGATGCATGCCCGAATCAGCTTCGAAAACTCCCTGAAGCATGCCGAACAACTCCAGAACGCCCATCTGACCCAGACAGCCCTGGCCGGACTGGCCTGCGTCCACGCGGTCGACGATCCCGCGCTGGCCGTACGACTGGCCGAACGCGCGGTCGCGGCAGGCGGCGGCTCCAGCCGGGTGGACGCGCTCCTGGCCGCCGGCTGGGTCTGGGCAGAGACCGGCGACCGGACCAAAGCCGGCGCCTACGCCCGGTCCGCCCACGAGGCGGCCGTCAGCCGCCGCGACCGGGCCAAGATGGCGGAAGCCCTGGAACTGTCGGCCTTCACCGTGGCCGAATCCCCTGGCGGGCGAGCGGACCTGCTGGCGTCCGCAGCGGAGATCTGGGCACAGATCGGCAGCCCGGTGAACATCGCGCGTAACGCGTTCGCCCGGGCGCGGCTCAACGGCTCCGGCCTCGACGCGGCGGAGCAGGAGCTCCGCCGCGTCGGCCTCCGCGGGCCGCACAGCTCCGGCGCCGGCCTGCTCCGCGCGATCACGCTCCTCGACCATGACGCCGTGCGGTTCTGCATGCTGGGTGGAGTACGGCTCAGCCGCTGCGGCAGCGCTGTCGAATGGCAGTCCCGAAAGGCACGCGACCTGCTGACCTGGCTGGCGTGCCAACGCGGCCGCATTGTCGCCCGGGAAGCGGTGATGGAGATCCTTTGGCCGGGGGAGGAGCCCGCGTCCTGCTCCAACCGGCTTTCGGTCGCTCTGTCCACGGTGCGCTCGGTCCTGGACCCGCAACGGAAGTTCGGCCCCGGGGAGTTCGTCCGCGCCGACAGGTACAGCATCCAGCTGGTCGGACTCCGTACCGATGTCGAGGAGTTCCTCTCCGCCGCCGCCGAGGCGCTCGCCTCCGGAGACGAGGACCTCCTTGTCGCGGCTGAGGCTCGCTACACCGGGGACGTCTGCGAGGACTCTCCCTACGCCGAGTGGCTGGAGCCTCTGCGTGAAGAGGCTCGCGCCGTACACCAGGCCCTGCTCCGCGAACTGGCCTCACTCGCGGAGGCGGCCGACGACCCCGACAGAGCGGTTCGCTACCTGCTCCGCCTGCTCGAACGGGACGCCTACGACGAGGCCGCCCACCTGGACCTGGTTCGAACGCTGACCGGAGCTCGCCGCCATGGTGAGGCCCGTAGACGCTACCGGCTCTATGCCGAGGCGATGAGGGAACTCGACGTGGAACCGGCCCCGCTCAGCCTCACATAAGCGCAGAAACGCGAAGCGTCCCCCGAAGGAACCGCGACCGGACGTCCACAACGACGACGCCACCGCCGCTCACCCCGCTCGACCGCATTTACGCCGTCAACCAGGCCGAGAACCTCCCGCACGGCGTGCCCGAACTCGGCACGCGGGCGGGGCCAGGCTGCGCAGAGTCGGTGGCCGGCGGGGGAGTACCCGCCGAGAGCCCCAGGTCTCGGAACTACGAGGGCCGACGCCTGGTCACGGTCGGCCGACGCTGAGATACGTGAAACCGGCCGAGCGCATTCCTGCCGGATCCAGCATGTTCCGACCATCAAAAAGCACCGGCCGTCGCATCCGCGACACCATTCGCGCCCAATCGACGTCCTTGAGATCGGGCCATTCCGTGACGATGATCGCCGCGTCCATGCCCTCGATTGCGGACTCGGGGCTCGCATGCCGGGTGGTCGACGTCCACGGCTCGGCTTCGGCAGGGCGTGCCATCGGATCCCAACAGTGCACCTCGGAGCCCTCGGCCAGCAAGCGGGCGGCCAGCACCGCGCTCGGCGCCTCCCGCATGTCATCGGTCCCCGGCTTGAAAGTCAGCCCGAGCAGCGCCACCCGCGTGCCCACCAAACTGCCCAGCTCATCTTTGATCTTCTGGATCGCCCGGCGCTTCTGCAGGTTGTTCACCTCGATCACGGCCGACAGCAACTGCAGGTGGTAGCCGGTGTTGTTGGCGAGCTGCCGCAACGCCTCGGAGTCCTTGGGGAAACAGGAGCCACCCCAGCCGATCCCGGGACGCAGGAAGTGCGGGCCGAGCCGATGGTCCAGACCGACGGCGCGGGCCACCTCCTGCACGTCAGCACCGGTCTTCTCGCACAACGTGGCGATCTCGTTGATGAAGCTGATCTTCGTGGCCAGCAGTGCGTTCGAGGCCAGCTTCACCATTTCTGCCGAGCGTACGTCCATCATGACGACGGGTCCGTCCACGTCGGCGTGCAGTTCAGCGACCAGACGGGCCGCGGCCTCATCCGAGGAGCCGACAACGATCCGGTCCGGATGCATGAAGTCGTGGACAGCCATGCCCTCGGCGGTGAATTCCGGGTTCGCGACGTAACCGACGTGTCCCAGGCCGGCCGCGTCCAAGGCCGCCCGGACTCTGGTGCCCGTCCCCACCGGAACAGTGGACTTCACCACGACTGCCCGCAGGTGCGCCGCGCCCTGCAGCGAGGTCACCACCGACCAGACCCGCGACAGATCCGCGTCGCCGGAGGGTGACGGCGGTGTGTCGACGCACACATACGCGACCTCGGCGTCCTGCAGCGCCTCACCAAGGTCCAGGGTGAACGTCAGACGCTCCTTGTTGCGCGCGATCATTTCGCCCAGCCCCGGCTCGTAGATGGGCAGATCACCGGCCTGCAGGAGCCGGATCCTCTCAGGGGCGATGTCCCGGATCACGACCCGGTGACCGAGCTCCGCCAGACAGGCGCCGGTCACCAGTCCGATGTAGCCGGCGCCGAACACAGCGACCCGCTGTTCTGCCTTGGCCTTCATGACCGACCATCCAATTCCGGCGCGGATCGAGCCGCTGCCTGGCAGTTCGTGAGCGATATCTTGAAAGGCGATCACTCTAACGCGTGGTGCGAATCATCATCCGACGGCATGGGGACTCGCGGTCCGGTCGCGGTCGATCCCCTTCTTGAGTGACGCGGTGTTGCCCGATGACGCGCTCGTCGCGGGGCTTTCCACCTCGCCCACAGGGCGGGCAGGAGCGCCGGTCGTCGGTCATGGCACTGATGCCGGCAACGCTCTGACGGGTCTTCCGGCGATCGGAGGCTGTGATCAACGTTGGTGATCATTGGAAGGCCAGTGCGCGAAAGGCGTTGCGGACGGTCATGAGTGGATCGCGGTCGCGGCTGAAGAAGAGCTTGTTGGTGAGCAGGACGGCCCATCGCTCCCGCTCTGTGGAGATCCACAAGGCGGTGCCGGTGAACCCGTAGTGGACGTAGATGCCGTCTTCAGGACAGGTGCCAGGGGCCGGGTGCCAGAACAGGCCGCGGGCCGGGGTCAGGTCGCCGGTGTGGACCTGCAGGGATTCACTCCCCCAAGCCGGGCCGAACCCGACATGCGCCGGCCCAGGCATCGGGGCCAGCAGGTGACGTTGGAAGAGTGTCAGGTCGTGCACGGTGGAGAAGACACCGGCGATGCCGCAGACACCACCGAGCAGCCGGGCGGAGAAGTCGTGAGGGACACCCTTGAGGTGCACGCCGGTCTCCTCGTCGAACTCGGTGGGCGCGCATCGCGCCGCGAGCGGTGCGGGCAGCGGGCCGAAGCGGGTGTGGGACATCCCCAGTGGTTGCCAGATGCGCTGGTGGGCGAGCTGGTCCAGTGGGGTGGCCGTCAGGTGTTCGGCGAGGTAGCCGAGGATGAGGGCGGCGCGGTCGGTGTATTCGACGGCCTGTCCGGCGGGACGATGCAGGGCTTCGGCCAGAACGCCGAGGCGGATGGCCTGGGGGTCGGTGCCATAGAGGCTCTTCAGGTTGGCCCGCAGAGGAACCCCGGCGGTGTGGGTGAGCAGGTGGCGGGCGGTGACCTGACCGAGCGGGCGGCCGGCGACTTCAGGCCAGAAGGTGCCCAGCTGTTCGTCGAGGGGAAGGACGTGGTCCTGCCACAGCGCGCCGAGGGCGGACCATACCGCGAGGATCTTGGTGAGACTGGCGACGTCGAAGATAGTCTCCATGCTCATCTCGACCTCGGGATGCGCCGGGTCGAGCAGGCCGGTGCGGCCGGAGTGCAGCGTGGTGTCGGCGTCGCCGACGGCCCAGACCGCACCGGGGAAGGTCCTTTGACGTACTGCGTCGGACAGCAGGTGGGCGATGTCGTCGGTGGGGTCGGCCATCGGCTCGGCCTTCCTACGGGATCGGCGGACGATGCCGGCCAGCGTAGTGACCGAATGCCGCCGTAGCGGTGATGTGCGGGCTGACCGCGCCTTCGGTGGCGGGACAGCTGATCTGATCCGCGTGGCAGGGGCCTGAGGCTGACACGGCGGCCGGACTTCAGGTCGAGTCGGCGCAGCCACTTGTACGTGATCCCACATATGCCCGGCGGCAGCGGCCGGTCCCGCGGTCACCGTGGACGCCGGTCACCAGGAGCCCCCATGGCTCTTCGCAGCGGCAGTCGTCACCGCGATCACATTCGGACCCGCACGGAGGCCATGCGTGCGTTCAGCAGAGTTCGCGGTACGGGGCGTCCGGGACGTAGCGTGACCAGTCGGTCCGGGAAGGGGAGCCGCCGACGCGGGCGCACAGCAGGGCGGCGGCGCGGGGGCCGTCGGTGACGTAGGTGAACAGGGCGCCGTCGCCGGTGAGCGCGTACAGGGTGCGGCCGTCGGGGGAGAAGGACAGGGCGAGCACGGGGCCGGCGGCGCCGGGGAACGGGAGGTCGGCGGCCTGGCCGGTGGAGGTGTCGCGTACGCGTACGCGCTGGTCCCGGTCGACGGTGGCGAGGGTGCGGCCGTCGGGGGAGGAGGCGGCGACGATGCCGGATTCGCTGACCAGCGGCGGCTCGATGAGGCGGCCCGTCCGCAGATCGGCCAGGTACAGCGCGTTGACGCCGGTGAGCGCGTACCGGGGGTCGGGCGCGAGGCCGCTCAGCGATCCGCCGACGGCGTCGGTGGTGATCCGCCGGACCGTCCGCCAGGAGGCGACGTCGAGCAGCACGAGCCCGTGGTCGTCGCGCGCCACCACTTCCCGGCCACCGGGGAGGAAGGCGAAGCTCCCGTAGGTCGCGCTCACCGTGTGGGCCGGCCGCCAGGAGGGGGCTGCGGTCCAGAGCTGGGTGGTCCGTTCCTCCTGGCAGGTGCCGGCCGCGCGGTAGGTCGTGGCGGCGGCGAGCGTCCTGCCGTCGGGGCCGAACGTGAGGTCGCCGACCCGCCACAGATCGCCCGGCCGTCGGGTCCGGCGGCCCGGGAGGCGGGCCAGTTCGCGGCCGGTGACGACGTCGCCGATCCGTACGGCTCCGCCCGGGGTGACCGCCGCGAGGGTGGCGCCGTCCGGGCTGAGGGTCACCGTGTGCTCGGGGTCGTTCGTGGTGGCGCACGGCGAGGTCGCCTCCTTGCCCTGGAAGACCAGGGTGGGCCCGACCTGGCGGCGGGTGCGCAGGTCCCACACCCGTACGCCGTCCGGCCCGGCCGTGGCGGCCCGTCCCGCCCCGACCGCCAGCGCCGCCTGCGCGGCCTGCCCGCCCAGCCGATCGGGCGCGGTCCAGGCGGCGACGTCGGCGAACCGTACGCCGCCCGGCCGTACCGTGTAGGCCAGGCCGCGGCCGTCGCCGGTGAACGCCAGCTCCTCCACCAGCGACGGCAGGCCCGGTACGACGGTCGCCGACCGGCGGGCGGGTACGTCCCAGAGCCGCAGGCCCTGGCTGCCCGCGGTCGCCAGCCACCGCCCGCCGGGGTCCGTGGCGAAGCTCTCCACGTGCTCCCCGGCCGCGGCGTGGTCGGCGAGCTCGGCGCCGGTGCCCGTGTCCCAGAAGCGGAGCTCGACGGCGTGGGTGATCAGGGTCCTGCCGTCCGGGGTGAAGCGCAGGGCGCGGATCTCGTCGTCGGAGGGCGGGACGGTGAACGCGCGTGCCGTACGCCCCGACGCGAGGTCCACCAGCTCCACGCGGCGGTCGGCGCCGGCCAGCGCGAGCGTCGAACCGTCGGGGCTCAGGGCCGCCGCCGTGACCGTCTTCCTGGTCAGCGTGCTCACGACAGTGCCGCGGCGCAGGTCGAGCACCGAGACCGGCCTGCCGGAGCTGTACGTGAAGACCGCCGCCCGGCCGCCCCCGGCGGCGAAGGCCGCTCCGTTGCCCACCAGGGGCAGTTCGTGCAGCAGGCGGCCGTCGCGCACGCCGAACACGCGGGCCGTGGACTGGTAGGAGTCGATGGCGAGCAGGAGGGAGGCGTCCGGGCTGAGGAAGCTGTTCGCGCAACAGCCGGGCGAGGCGATCGTGCCCAGCGTCCGGCGCGTGGCCGGGTCGCGGACCGTCGCGCCGTCGCTGTCCCAGGTCAGGACGTGCCCTTGGGCCGACACGGCGAGGTACCTGCCGTCGATGCCCGTACTGACGTCGGCCTGGCCGAGCGAGGCCAGCAGCCCGAGCCGCACCTCGGGCACGGGGGACAGCCGCCAGGCGGCGAGGCTGAGCTGCATCGCCGTGGTGGGTGTGTGCAGGCGCAGCGCGGGCACCCGCGCGGCGAGCCCGCGGGCGATCGCCTCGTCCCGCTGCCCGGTGACGGTGCGTCGCTGCGTCTCGGCCAGCGTGCCCAGGACCGCCGCCACCGCGAACAACGCGGCGAGCAGGGCGAGCAGCAGGGCCCTGCGCCGCCTGCGACGGCCCGCCAGCGCGGCCGAGGCGGCGAGGAACCGCCGTTCGACCGGGTCGAGCCGCAGGTGCCGCCTGGTCTGGCCGGCCCAGCGGTGGTCGCGTTCGAGCGCGGAGCCCTGGTGCAGGTCGGCGTCCTTGTGCCCGTTCGCCGCCCAGGACCGGGCCGCGTCGCGCAGGCGCTCGTGATCGGCCAGGCCGGGACGTTCGTCGGCCAGCCAGCCGCGCAGCCGGTGCCAGGCGACGGGCAGGGCGGGCGAGGCGATGCGCACGCCGTTCGCGTCGCCGGTCAGCATCCCCGCCCGGCGCAGGGCCTCGACGGCGACGGGCGCCGCCGGGTCGTCGCCGAGTTCGTCCAGGGCGGCGGATCTGAGCTGGTCGCCGGGGCCGACCAGGCGTACCAGGAGGCCGGGGACGGCGGCCTGCGCGGGCTCGGGCAACGCCGCGAACGCCTGCTCGGCGCGCTCGCCGAGCGGCGGCCGTACGGCGCCGTTCCTGGCGGCGACGACGCCCGCCGCCCGGCTGCCGGCCTCCATGAGGCTCCCGTGCGCGGCCCGGTGCTCCAGCAGGCCGAGCAGGAGGTCGCGGGTCGCCGGACGCTCTTCCGGCCGCTCGGCCAGCCCCGCGTCCACGAGCGCGCGGAGCGGCTCCGGCAACGGGACGGTGTGTGCCTGCGCCCGGTACGGCGGACGGCCCGACGCGGCGTACAACATGACGGCCGCCCAGCCGTAGACGTCGGCCGCCCCGCCCGCGGGGGCGCCGCGCAGCACCTCGGGGGCCATGTAGAGCGGGGTGCCGACGGCGCCGCCCGGGGTGATCGAGCCGGTGAGCAGCCGGGCGATGCCGAAGTCGATGACCCGGGGCCCGTCGGGGCCCAGCAGCACGTTGTCCGGTTTGAGATCGCGGTGCACCACGCCCGCGCGGTGGACCGCCACCAGGGCCGTGGCCACCCCCACCGCCAGCCGGTGCAGCTCGTCGCCGCGGAAGGGGCCGAGCTCCTCGACGGCCGCGCGCAGGCTCGCCCCCGACACGAACTCGCTGACGATGTACGGCCGCCCGGCCTCCAGGTCGAAGTCGAGGATCCTGGCGGTGCAGAAGGGGGCGATCCTCGACAACGCCCGCACTTCGCCGTCGGGCGGGCGGAGGGAGGCCGCGCCGGCGTGCAGCACCTTGACCGCCACCTGGTCACCGGCCGGCCCGTACGCCTCGTAGACGACCCCCTGGCCACCCGCGCCGAGCCGCCCCGCGAGGGCGTACACGCCGATGCGCCGGGGGTCACCGTCGAGGAGCGGGCTCCAAGCCACGACCCATTGTGTGCGCGAGGCCGTCACGAACGTCAATGCCCGGCCGGTCGGGAGGGCCGGATGGGGGGTCTTCTCCGACCACTACCGGGCGGCGCATGGTCGAGCTGCGGCACGTCGAGGGGTGTGCTCACTTCCGGAGTTCCAGCGGCGCGGCGTGGCTCTGACCCCGGGTGGAGACGCGGGCATGGCCGACGCGGATCGCGTTCGAGAGCGCCGGCGCCGAGATGGACATGAGCGATTGCTCACGGCGCACGCATGGTCCGGTATTGGCGCTCAGACCGGAACGCCGCATAGTGAGGCCATGGACCGACCCCTGCGCGTCGCGGTCATCGGCGACCGCGATCCGGCTTTTCCCCCGCACGTGGCTACCGACGACGCGCTGCGGCATGCCGCCGCGCACCTTGGCATCGGGGTGGATGTCCGCTGGCTGGCCACCGGACCGCTCGAATCCGACCTGGCCGAGGTCAAGGCCGCCGACGTGTTGTGGTGCGCGCCAGGCAGCCCGTACCGCAGCCTGCGCGGCGCACTGGCCGCACTTCGTCACGGCCGCGAGCACAGCCTCCCCACCCTGGGTACGTGCGGCGGCTGCCAGCACATGATCATCGAGTACGCCCGCCACGTGCTCGGCTACGAGGACGCAGAGCACGCGGAGTACGACCCGTACGCCTCCACCCTCTTCGTGACGGAACTGGCCTGCTCGCTGGCCGGCAAGACCATGCCCGTCACCCTGAACCCCGATACCCGGGTGGCCGCACTGTACGGACGGACCGAGGTCGAAGAGGAGTATTACTGCAACTTCGGTCTCGACCCCAGCCGGCAGAAGACCCTGCACGACGGTGGCTTCTCCGTCACAGGAGTGGACGGTGATGGCGAGGCCCGGGTGCTGGAGATTCCCGGCCACCCCTACTACGTGGCCACACTGTTCGTGCCGCAGGCCCGCTCGCGTCCCGAGGCCCCGCACCCGCTGGTCGTCGGCCTGCTGCGCGCGGCGCTATGACCTTCACCCAACTGAGGATCCTGCAGGCGGTCGCACGGACCGGCAACATGACCCGGGCCGCCGAGGAACTGTCCACCACGCAGTCTGCCGTCAGCCACGCGCTGCGCGCGCTGGAGAGCGAGCTCGGGATCGCGCTGCTGGTGCGGGGCAACCACGGGGTGA
Source organism: Nonomuraea sp. NPDC047529 (assembly GCF_040642995.1). Taxonomy (NCBI): domain Bacteria; kingdom Bacillati; phylum Actinomycetota; class Actinomycetes; order Streptosporangiales; family Streptosporangiaceae; genus Nonomuraea; species Nonomuraea sp. NPDC047529. The sequence continues at coordinate 121,615 of NZ_JBEYTJ010000015.1, forward strand.
GCCTGACGGCGGCTGGACGTGCCGTGTGCCGCCGCGCCACGCTCATCCTCACCCAGGTGGAAGCGTTGGAGCAGGAGGTGGCCGCAGCCCAGGAGCATGAGCGTGGCAGCCTACGCGTCGGTGTCATCCCCAGCGCCAACGTCCGGCTGCTGCCGCCGATCCTGCGGCGGTTCGGGGAGTCCTACCCGCAGGTGCGGCTCACGGTGATGGAGGGCTCGGACGACGAGGTGCTGGAGTGGCTCGAAACGGGAGCGGCGGACATCGCAACCGTGTCCGCCGGGGTGGCGCGCGCACAGGCCACGCCGGCCTCGCTCCCCGCAGGGTTGACGGCGCGACCGCTCGCCACCGACCGCATGCTGGCCGTCCTGCCCAGCGGTCACGAACTGGGCGTCCGCGACTCGATACCGGTGGCCGAACTGTCCCGGCATCCGTTCATCATGTCCACGGGCGGCTGTGAGCCTCTGATCACGACACTCGCGCGGGCGGCGGGGGCGAGCCTGAAGTGCCATTACCGGGTGCGCGACACCAGCAGCATCCTCGCCATGGTCGCCGAGGGGCTCGGGGTGAGCATCGTCCCTGAACTGGCGCTGCCCGCCCATCGCCCGGGCGTGCACGCGATCCCGCTGGACCCGGCTGCCGAGCGCACCATCCTGCTCGCCTTGCCCGCGACCCCGCTCCCGACGGCCACCGCCTTCGCCGAACTGGCCCTTACCCTCACACCTCAACCCATCTGCGCCGAAGGGATGGGGCCCGGCAGGGAGTTCGCGGGCCCGGTCCAGGATTCCGTCGTATGAGCCGGAGGCTCCCGCCCCCGCCGGCGTCCAGTCGGAGAGGTCGGAGAGGTCGGAGCCCAGGACTACCGGCTCATGCCCACGCACGGCTACAAATGCGTGGCCGTCGTGAGGGTGGGTCAGTGGCGGGCGGTGGGGAAGCGGCGGAGGGTCGGGCTGAGCGTGGTCGCGGTCGCCACGAGGGCGAGCGCGGCGGCGCAGGCCAGGATGCCGCCGGTCCCCGCCGTGACCAGCGCTCCGCCGAGCAGCGGCCCGACCGCCGCCGCGCCGCCGCCGCACAGCCCCGTGACGCCCGTCAGCCGCCCGCGCAGCGCGTCCGGGGTGACGGTGATCTGGTAGGTCAGGATCGTGGTGTTGGCCAGGGGGACGAAGAAGGCGGCGCAGCCGAGCAGCAGCCCGAGCGGCAGGCCGCTCGGCACGACCGCCATCAGGGCCGTCAGCGCGGCGGTGACCCAGGAGAAGCCCACGATCACCACCGGCGCGGGCAGCGCGGCGTGCAGCCGGTCGGCCAGCGCGGCGCCGAGCAGCCCGCCCGCCCCCATGCAGGCCATGCTCAGCCCGATCACCCCGGCGCCCACCTGGTCCTCGTGGGACGTCGCCAGCACGATGATGATCAGGGCGGTGAAGACCAGGTTGGACAGCAGCATCCACAGCAGCGTCGTCCTGATGACCCGCCGGCCCAGCACCCACCGCAACCCGGCCACGAGGTCACCGCCCGGCCCCCGCTCCTCCCCGGCCGGATCCGGACGCGCGGGCAGCCGCAGGAAGAGCAGCGCGACGGAGGAGAACGCGAGCATGACGGCGTCCACCACGAACGGGATCGCCCGCTGCAGGGCGAACAGGAAACCGGCCAGCGCCGGTCCCACCAGGGTCGCGATGAACGGCCGCGCGGTGTTGGCCGCCACCGCCCGCGAGAGCTGCGAGGCGGGCACCACCTGCGGCAGCGCGGCCTGCTCGGCGGGCTCGAACGCGGCCCCGAGCAGGCCGTCGAGCAATGCCACCAGCAGGATGTGCGGGAAGGAGTAGACGTCCAGCCACACGGCGGCGGCGACGGAGGCCATGGCCAGCGCCCGCCCTGTCTGGCAGATCAGCAGGGTGCGCCTGCGGTCCCAGCGGTCGGCGATCACCCCGGCCGGCAGGTTGGCGATCATGTGACCGGCCGCCACCACCGACGAGGCCAGCCCGGCCTCCAGGGCGGAGCCGGACATGGCCAGGATCAGCAGGGGGATCGCGATGAAGTTGATCTCGTTGCCCAGCTCGGAGAGGAACTGGCCGCTCCACAGCGTGGCGTAGCTCCTGTTGCGCGACAGTGGCGCAGGCGCGGGTTCGACGGCGGAATCCTTCATGGTCGACGTGTTCCTCCCGTTCAGGACTCCGGCGGCAGGCGGCGGGCCAGTCGTCCGGTCACTTGGATCAGGCCGATCCGGCCGGCGTCGCCGCTGGGGACGTCGGGGATGAACCGGCCGGCGTGCGCGGTGCGGCCGTGGGGCGGCGGCTCGCCGACGGCGAACACCAGGCCGGGGAAACACGTGATCGCGCCCGTGGACCGCAGGCTCAGGCGGCCCCCGCCGTCCTCGGCCACCTCGAACCTGGCCGCGCCGTTCGCGTACGCTCCCGCGCAGCCCGGCGGACCCGGCACGGGCGGCCCGGGAGCGGCCAGCGGGCGGTGGTCGCCCACCTCGACGCCCGCCGCCGCCAGCCGGTCCACCAGGTCGCGCCACACGGCCAGGCCGGTGTTCGCGTTCGTGGTCAGCGCGACGACCGTGCCGCTGACGGGATCGGCGCGCAGGTGGCACGAGGTGCCCTCGCCCGTGCCGTCGTGGCCGAACCACTCGGCGCCGTCGCGGCGGTGGATCGCCCAGCCGAGACCCCACCCGTCCGCCATGCCGTACGGGCCGATCGCGGCGCCGGCCAGCCGGTCCACGCGCATCCGCAGCAGCGTGTCCGCGCCGAGCAGGGCGGGCAGGGACGGGTCGCCCAGGTGCAGGCGGGCGAAGGCGACCAGGTCGGCGGCGCTGAGCGCCAGCGCGCCGTCCGGGGCCTCGACGGGCGACTCCTCCTCGGCCGCCGCCACCACCACGTCCCGGGACGGGTGCACGGTGTGGCCGGTCGCCGCCCGGCGGGCCGTCGGCGGGCCCGCCACGTACGCGGGCGTGATCTCCAGCGGGGCCAGCAGCAGGTCCTCGACCGCCTCCCACCAGGTCATCCCGGTGACGGACTCGATCAGGTGCCCGGCCAGGACGTACCCGGCGTTGGAGTAGGAGAACGCGGGGACGATGCCGGGCCAGGCGGGCCCGCAGTGTCCTTCGGCCCACGCCCGCCTGCTGGGCGCACGGTCGGCGTCCTCGGCGTTGGCCGCCAGGCCGGCGGTGTGGCTGAGCAGCCGGCCCAGGGTGAGGTCCGCGGCGTACGGACCCAGCTCGGGCAGCGGTCCGGCGAGCGGCGTGCCGAAGCCCACGTCGCCGTCGTCGGCCAGCATGGCGGCCAGCGTCGCGGTGAACGGCTTGGTCAGCGACCCGAGCGGGAACGCGGTGCCGGCCGTCACCGGCAAGCCGCCGGGGGTCTGCACGCCGTACTCGGCGGTCGTCGTCCGGCCGTCGCGGTGGACGGCGAGCTGGGCGCCGGGGACACGGTGCCCGCGCGCCAGCTCGGCCAGCAGGCCCGGCAGGTCGAGGCGGTCCATGTCAGTCCACCCCACCGGAGCCGGAGCCGGAGCCGGAGCCGGAGCGGGAGTCGGGGGCGGGGGCGAAGCCGGAGCGGGAGCCGGTGGCGTGGCGGGGGCCCGGGTGGCGGGCCAGCGAGCGCAGGCAGGCCAGGAAGTCCGCCATGAGCCGGTCCACCGTGGCCCGGTCGTGCACGTTCCGCGAGTGGTACCAGTCGAAGGACAACCGGCCGTGCCGGATCGCGCCCACGACCTCCAGCAGGTGGTCGGCCCGCTCCAGCGGGCTCTGCTCGCGGCCGATCGGGTCGTGGAAGGCGCGAAGGAGGCCGCCACTGTGGCCGCCACTGTGAACGCCACTGTGGCCGCCGGGCGCGTCCGCCTGCCCGTGGTAGTTGAAGGCCACCTGCGGGACGGGCCGCGACGCCAGCTCCGCCCCGGCCGATCCCGGCGGGCCGAGATGGCGCAGCAGGCCGTAGCCGAGCCCGTTGCCGGGGATCGCGCGAAGCTGCTCGCGCACCGACCGGACGATCTTCACCCAGTCGTCGCCGCCGGGCAGCGTGAGGGCCGCCGGGTACTCCGTGGTGAACCAGCCGACGGTCCTGCTCAGGTCGAGGTCGTCGAACAGGTGCTCGCGGCCGTGGCCCTCCATGTCGATCACCACCCGCTCGTCGCCGCTCCACCGGCTGAGGGTCCAGGCCAGGGCGGCGACCAGCAGCTCGTGGAGCCGTACGCGGAAGGCGGCGGGGGCGGCGCGGACCAGCGCGCGGGTCTCCTCCTCCGACAGCGCGCCGGGCACGACGGCGACCGAGCCGACCAGGTTGTCGCCGTCGTGGTCCACGGGCAGCGGCGGCGGATCCGGCAGCCCGGTCCAGTACGCGGCCTCCCGGCCCGGTCCGTCGCCCGCGGCGTACCCGGCCAGCCTGGTCGCCCACGTGCCGAACGGAGAAGACGCGGGGCCGAGGTCGATCGGCTCGCCGTCGGCCGCCTGCCGGTACGCGGTCTCCAGGTCCTCGGTCAGGACGCGCCAGGAGACGGCGTCCACGACCAGGTGGTGGGCGGTGAGGTACAACCACGGCCGGCGGCCGGGGCCGGTGTCGAACAGCAGGGCCCGGCACAGGGGGCCACGGGCGAGGTCGAACCCGGCGTCCGCGGCGGCGGCCCGTTCATCCATGGCCCCTCGCAGGTCGGTGTCCGTGTCCAGGTGCGTCAGGTCGTGCCGGGCCAGCGGCAGCCGCGCGTCGTCGGCGGGGGCGATGTGCTGCCGCCATTGGCCGCCGTCCCGTTCGAAGCGGGACCGCAGCGCGTCGTGCCGCCGCGCCAGCGCGGCGAGCGCGGCCCGCAGGGCCTCCTCGTCCACCGGGCCGGTCAGCTCGGCCAGCATGGACTGGTTGTAGTGGTGCGGGGCGACCCGGTGACCGGCCAGGAAGGCCCGCTGCACCGGCGTCAACGGCACCGGCCCGCCGGTGACCTCGCCCGCCCCGAGAGCGCCGCCGGCCGCGGCGCCCGTGGAGGCCGGGGCGGCGCGAGCCACCGGGGCCAGCTCGGCGATCGTCTGGTGCAGGAAGAGGTCCTTGGTGGTGACGCCGATCCTGGCGCGCCGGGCCCTGGCGACCATCTGCATGCTGAGGATGGAGTCGCCGCCCAGGTCGAAGAAGTTGTCCTCGACCCCGAACGCCCCGGGCTCGACGCCCAGGACCTCCGCCCACACCTCCACCAGCGCCGACTCCACGCCGTCGCGCGGCGCGATCCGCTCGTCCGCCGCCGTGCCGACGTCCGTGGCGGACGGGTGCGGCAGGGCGCGCCGGTCCACCTTGCCGCTGCTGGTCAGCGGCAGCTCGTCCAGCGTCACGAAGAAGTGCGGCACCATGTAGCCGGGCAGCCGGCCGCGGGCGAACTCGCGCAGCGCGGCGGTCTCCGGCGCGGCCCCGGCCGCCGGCACGACGTACGCGGCGATCCGCGGCACGCCCTGTCCGTCCCCGAGCACCACGACGGTCGCCCGCGCCACCCGCGGGTGCTCGCCGAGCACCGCCTCGATCTCGCCGGGCTCGATCCGGAACCCGCGCACCTTCACCTGGTCGTCGGTCCTGCCGAGGTACTCCAGCGTGCCGTCGGGACGCCACCGCGCCAGGTCCCCGGTGCGGTACATGCGCCCGCCCGCTTCCTCGAACGGCCCGGCGACGAACCGTTCGGCGGTGAGCGCGGGCCGGCCGAGATAACCGCGGCCTAGCTGGTCACCGGCGAGGTACAGCTCCCCGGCCACGCCCACGGGGGCCGGCCGCAGCGTCCCGTCCAGAACGTACGCCCGGGTGTTGCGCATCGGCCTGCCCACGATGGGCCGTTCGCTGTCGGACAGGCGGCAGTACAGGGTGTCCACGGTGCACTCGGTCGGCCCGTAGTAGTTGTAGCCGGCGGTGTCCGGAGCCGTGCGCAGGTCGTGCCAGAGCGCCTCGCCCACCGCCTCGCCGCCCAGCATGACCACCGCCGGCCGGTGCCGTTCCCCGGTGAGCAGGCCGAGCGGCACGAGCTGCTCGGCGTAGGACGGTGTCAGGTCCAGCACGTCGATCCGGTGCCGGTCGATGTAGGACAGCAGCGCCTCCGGGTCGCGCCGCGTGAGGTCGTCGATCACGTGCAGCTCGTGGCCGTCGGCCAGCCACAGCACGCCCTCCAGCGAGGTGTCGAAGCTGAACGCCGCGGTGAGCCCCGCCCTGAGCCGCCCGCCGCCCGCCTCGGGCCGGATGAGGCCGGCCCGGTGGTCGAGGAACAGGTTGGCCAGCCCGCGGTGTTCGAGCACCACGCCCTTGGGCCGGCCGGTCGAGCCGGAGGTGTAGATCACGTACGCCGGGTGCCCGGGGAGCGGCGCGGGCCAGTCCGGGGGGCCGTCCGGCTGCCCGTCGAGCAGCGCGGGATCGTCCAGCATGATCAGCTCGCCGGGCACGGGCGGGCCGAACGCCGCCTCCCGGTCGGTCAGGACGATCACCGGCGCGGCGTCGTCCAGCATGAACGACAGCCGTTCGTCCGGCAGGTCGGGATCCAGCGGGAGGAAGGCGGCCCCGGCCTTGAGCACCGCCAGCAGGGCCACGACGGTCCGGTCGCCGCGCGAGCAGGCCAGTCCCACCAGCGTCTCGGGACGGGCCCCGCGCGCCCGGAGCAGCCGTGCCAGGCGGTCGGCGCGGGCGTCCAGCTCGGCGAAGGTGAGCGTGCGGTCGCGGAAGGACAGCGCGGGCAGCGCCGCGTCCGCGCGGGCCCGTTCGGCGAACAGGTCGGTGAACAGCGCGGACGACGCCGGGGCGCGCGTGCCGTTCCAGCCGGTCAGGACCTGCTCCCGTTCGGCGTCCGTCATGATCGGCAGGTCGGCCAGGAGGGCGCCGGGGTCGGCCGCGACGGCGTCGAGCAGCGTCGTCAGGTGGCCGGCCAGCCGTTCGGCGGTGGAATGGTCGAACAGCGCGGTGCTGTAGCCGATGGCCGCCGTCAGCCGGCCGCCGTGCTCGTGGAAGTCGACCGTCAGGTCGTGACTGACCTGGCCGGAGACGGCCGGCAGCGGCGCGGCGCGCAGGCCCGGCAGGTCCGGGTCGGCCGACGGCGTGTTGTCCAGCACCACCATGACGTCCACCAGCGGGTTCCTGCTCGGGTCCCGCTCCGGACGAAGCAGCTCGACCAGCCGCTCGAACGGCACGTCCTCGTGCTCGAACGCCTCCAGCACGGTCGAACGCACCTCGGCCAGGAAAGCGGCGAACGACGACGAGCCGTCGACGGTGGACCTGAGCACGACGGTGTTGACGAAGAACCCGACCAGCCCCTCCAGCTCGGCCCGGCCGCGTCCGGAGGTCGCCGTGCCGACGGCGACGTCCCGCTGTCCGCAGATCCGGGACAGCAGGAGCTGCGTCACGGCGGTCAGGACCATGAACAGCGTGGCGTCGTGCCCGCGGGCCAGCGCCTTGAGCCGGTCCAGCGTCCCCGGCGCGACGTCGAGCAGGCGCATCGCGCCGTCGGCCACCCGTACCGGCGGGCGGGGCCGGTCGACCGGCAGCGCGAGCGGCGTGAGGCCGGCCAGCCGGCGTTCCCAGTAGGCGGGGTCGGACGGGTGCCGGCGCTGCCAGGAGGCGAAGTCGGCGTACCGCAGCGGGAGCGGCGGCAGCTCGGCCCGCTCGCCCCGGAGCGCGGCGGCGTAGCAGGCGCCCAGCTCGGCGCCGAGCACGCCCATCGACCAGCCGTCGGTCGCGATGTGGTGCATGACCAGCGCGAGCGCGTGCTCGGCGGCGCCCAGCCGCACCAGCGTGGCCCGCAGCACGGGCCCGCGCCGCAGGTCGAACGGCCGGGACGCGGCCCGCTCCACGGCCTCCCGCATCGCCCGTTCGGGATCGTCGTCGCCGGACACGTCGGTCACCGGCAGGGGCACCGGGCCGGGAGGCAGGATCGTCTGCGTGCCGCGGCCGTCCACGTCGCCGTAGACCGTGCGCAGCGACTCGTGCCGCTCCACCAGCCGGTCGAGCGCGGTACGCAGCGCCGCCACGTCCAGCTCGCCGGACAGGCGCAGCCCGTACACGGTGTTGTACTCCGAGCCGCCGGGCTCGAACTCGCTGAGGAACCACAACCGCTGCTGGGCGAAGGACAGCGGCAGGCCCTCGTCGCCCGCGACCCGCTCGACGGCGTCGGGCACGGGCGCGGCGGTGAGCGTGCCGGCGAAGGCGGCGATGGTCGGGGTGTCGAAGAGCTGGCGCGGCGAGGGCGCCGCGCCGAGCGCCGCGCGCACCCGCGAGATCACCCGGATGCTGAGGACGGAGTCGCCGCCGAGGTCGAAGAAGTCGTCCTCGACGCCCACGTCCGCCACGTCCAGCCCCAGCACCTCGGCCCAGATCCCGGCCAGCAGCGATTCGGTGGCGTCGCGCGGGGCGACCCGGGGCACGGCCGCGTCGAGCGGCCCGTCGGGCACGGGCAGCGCCCGCCGGTCGAGGGTGCCGCCCGCGGTCAGCGGCAGGGCGTCCAGCCGGGCGAACGCCGACGGCACCGCCTGCGCGGGCACGTGCGCGGCCATGAACGCGCGCAGCTCGGCCGGACCCGGGACGTCCTCGCCGGCCGGCACGACGTAGCCGACCAGCCGCGTCCGCCCGGCCTCGTCGCGGTGCCCGGCCGCCGCGGCGGCGGCCACCCCGGGATGGCGGGCCAGCGCGGCCTCCACCTCGCCCAGCTCCACGCGGAACCCGCGGACCTTGATCTGGTCGTCGGCGCGCCCGACGATCTCCAGCTCGCCGTCCGCCCGGCGGCGGCCCAGGTCGCCGGTACGGTAAACGCGCTCCCCGGAGGCGTCGCGCAGGAACCGGCTCGCGGTCAGCTCGGGACGCCCCCAGTAACCGCGCGCGACCCCGTCGCCCGCGACGCAGATCTCGCCGGTCACGCCCACGGGCACCGGACGCAGCCCGGCGTCGAGCACGTGCACGCGGGTGTTGGCGAACGGCCGCCCGATCGGCGCGTACGCCCCCTGCCCCATGGGCGCCGCGCCGAGCTGGAACACCGTCGAGTCCACGGTGGTCTCCGTCGCGCCGTAGGCGTTGACCGCGATCGTCCCGGGCCCGAGGCGGGCGAGCACCCGTTCGGCCTCGGCCACCGGCCAGCCCTCCGAACCGACCATCAGCACCCGCAGCGCCTCCGGCCGCCGGCCCGAGCGCGCCAGCTCCTCGGTCACCGCCGCCGCCAGCGACGGCACGGTCACCATGAGGTGCGCGCCGCTGCTCACCAGCAGGTCGGCCATGGCACGGGGGTCGCCGACGTGGTCGGCCGGGCAGATCACCATCTCGCCGCCGAACATCGCCGACAGCAGGAAGTCGCCGAAGAACAGGTCGACCGACTGGCTGGAGACCGCCAGGCAGCGCGGCCGGGTCCCGGCCAGGCCGTAGCGGGCGTCCCAGGCGTGGGTCATGTGGTGGACGTTGCGGTGCTCGACCATCACGCCCTTCGGCCGTCCCGTCGAGCCCGAGGTGTAGATCACGTACGCCAGGTCGTCCGGCCCGACGTCCACGCGCGGCGGCCGGGCGGGGGCGCGGGCCGGATCGAGGGCGGGATCGTCCAGCAGGACGGCCTCCGTCCCGCCCAGCCGGTCGAGCAGCGCCGTACGGGTGACCACGAGCGGGGCGGCGCAGTCGGCCAGCATGGATTCCAGCAGGGCAGGCGGGTAGTCGGGGTCGAGCGGCACGAACGCCGCCCCCGACTTGAGCACGCCGAGCAGCGCGGCGACGGCGTCCACGCCGCGTTCGACGCAGACGCCGACCAGCGTGCCCGGCCGCGCGCCGCGCTCGATCAGCAGGTGGGCCAGCCGGTCGGCCCGCCCGTCCAGCTCGGCGAAGGTCAGGCTGTCGGGGCCGCAGCTCACGGCGGTGTCGCCGGGCGTGCGCGCGGCCTGCTCGGCGAACAGCTCGTGCACCGGGCGGGCGGCGGGGAAGCGCGCCGCGGTGTCGTTCCAGGCGGCGAGCTGCGCGCGTTCGGCGGCGGTGAGCACGGGCAGGTCCGCCGTCCGCCGGGCGGTGCCGTCGGCGAGGGCGTCGAGCAGGGTCTCCAGGTGGCCCAGCAGCCGGGCCGCGGTGGCCTCGTCGAGCAGCGCCGGGTCGTAGTCGGCGGCGATGGTCAGTTCGTCGCCCGCGTGCACGGTGATCATGAGCGGGTAGTTGCTGCGCTCGTCGCCGAGGTGTTCCAGCACCCGCACGCCGTGCCCGTCGCGCCGGCCCTCGGGGTAGTTCTCGAACACCAGCACGCTGTCGAACAGGGGCACGCCGCCCGGCAGCTCGCCGCACCGGTGGACCTGGGCGGGGGACAGGTAGTCGTACTGGCGGCACTCGGCCTGGTGGTCCTGGAGCCGGCGCAGCCAGCCGAACACCTCGGCCTCGCCGTCCACCTCGACCCGGACGGGCAGCATGTTGATGAACAGCCCCACGATCGACCCGGCGTCCCGCAGGCCGGCGGGGCGGCCGGAGACGGTGGCGCCGAAGCACACCTCGCGCTCTCCGGCGTACCGCGACAGCAGGATCGCCCACGCGCCCTGGAGCAGCGTGTTCACCGTCAGGCGCGCGTTCCTGGCCCGCTCGTACAGGCGGGCGGAGCGGTCGGCGGGCAGGCTCACCCGTACGGCGGCGGTGGAGCGTGACCGGTGCGCCCGCGCCGGAGGCCGGTCGTACGGGATCGGCGTCGGCGCGGCGAACCCGGCCAGCTCCCGCCGCCAGTGCCTCTCGGCCGCCGCCACGTCCTGCCGCCCGAGCCATTCCAGGTAGTCCCGGTACGGCCTGCGCACGGGGGCCGGACGGCCCGCGTACCGCTCGAACACCTGGGTCAGCACCTGCGCCGCGCTCCAGCCGTCGAGCATGAGGTGGTGCGCGGTCCAGAAGACCCGTACCCGGGTGTCGGTCAGGCGGGCGACGACCAGCCGCGCCAGCGGCGCGGTGGCCAGGTCGAGGCGGCGTTCGGCGCGGCGCGCCCACAGCCGTTCGGTCTCGGCCCGCCACGCGGACTCCGGCAGCCCGCGCCAGTCGTGCAGCTCGACCGGGAGGCGCACGCCGCGCCGCACGACCTGCACGGGCTCGGGCACGTCCTGCCAGACGATCGCCGTGCGCAGCGCCGGGATCTCGTCGGTGACCTGCTGCCAGGCCCGTACCAGGCGGTCCGGGTCGTCCACGCCGTCGAGCAGGAGGCTGAAGTGGGAGGCGTAGGTGTCGGCGGCGGGGTCGGCCAGCGAGTGGAAGAGCAGGCCGCCCTGCAACGGCGTGAGCGGGTAGACGTCCTCGACCGAGCGGCCGTCGCCCGCGACGCGGTCCACGGCGGCCTGGTCGAGCCGGGCGAGCGGGAAGTCGGAGGGGGTGCAGCCGCCCGCGCCGGGCTCCGCGCAGTGCTCGACGATCTCCGCCAGCGCCGCCGTCATCCGTTCGGCCAGGGCCGCCACGGTCGCCTCCCGATGCCGCCGGCACGAGTACGACCAGCGCATCTCCAGCCGGTCCCCGCGCACCACCGCGTTGACCTCCAGCAGGTGGACGCGCTCCTGGCGCGGGTCGCGCTCGGTCCCCTCGGGGGTCGGCAGCATGCCGCGCGACTCCATCCGGCCCAGGTAGTTGAAGGCGACCTCGGGCTGCCGGTCGTCGCGCAGCTCGGCCCCCGCGGGGGACAGGTGGCGCAGCGCGCCGTACCCGAGTCCGCGCAGCGGGACCGCCCTGACCTGCTCCTTGACGGACCGGAGCAGGTCGCCCCAGCCGCCGTCCGGGAGTTCCAGCACCAGGGGGGAGACGGTGGTGAACCAGCCGACCGTGCGCGACAGGTCCACCTCGGGGAACAGCTCCTCGCGGCCGTGCCCCTCCAGCTCGACCAGGACGCGGGCGCCGCCCGCCCAGCCGGCCAGCACCCGGCCGAGCGCGCCGAGCAGCACCTCGTCGACGCGCGTCCGGTAGACCTCCGGCACCTCGCGCAGCAGCCGCCGGGTGAGGCCGGCGTCCAGCGTGGCCGTCACCGTCCGCAGGTCGCCGGCGACGTTCGCGCCCTCGGCGTCGTCCACGGGCAGCGGGGGGACCTCGGAGGCCAGCTCCCGTACCCGCCGCCAGTGGGGCAGCTCGTGGTCGAAGCCGCCGGACGCCGCGTGGTCGCCCAGCCGCAGCGCCCACTCGCGGAACGACGTGGAACGCGGGCCCAGCCGGATCGGCTCGCCGGCGGCGGCCTGGCGGCAGGCGATCTCCAGGTCCGACAGCAGCACCCGCCACGACACGCCGTCCACGACCAGGTGGTGGGCGGCCAGGAACAGCCGCCGGGGGCCGTCGCCGGTGAACAGCACGGCCTTGATCAGCGGCCCGCGGTCGAGCGCGAACGAGGTCTGCGCCTCCACGGCCGCGCGGTGGGCGTACCCGGCGCGCTCGTCCTCGGGGACGCCGGACAGGTCGACGCGGCGCAGCACCCGGCCGTGCTCGGCGGCGGCGTTGTGCTGCCGCCACCCGGCGTCGTCCCGCTCCAGCCGCAGGCGCAGCGCGTCGTGCCGCTCGACCAGGGCCGTCAGCGCCGCCTCGACGACGTCGTCACCGGCTTCGGCGGGCGGTTCCAGCGCGACCGCCTGGTTGAACCGCGGCAGGCTGCCGGCCAGGTTCTCCAGGAACCAGTGCTGGATCGGCGTGAGCGGCACGTCGCCGCTCACCGGGCCGTCCCCGCCCGCCCGGTCGTCGGGCAGGTCGTCAGGCAGGTCGTCGGGCAGCTCGGCGGCCAGGTCGGCGACGGTCTGGCGGAGGAACATCAGGCGCGGGGTCAGCGCCAGCCCCGCCGCCTGCGCCCCGGCGACGACCTGGAGCCCAAGGATGGAGTCGCCGCCGAGGTCGAAGAAGTTGTCGTGCACGCCCACGCGCTCGACGCCCAGGACCCGCGCCCACACCTCGGCGAGCGCACGTTCGGCCGGGGTGCGCGGCTCGGCGTACTCCTCGCCGCTGTGGCGGGCGCCGGTCGGCGCGGGCAGGGCCCGCCGGTCCACCTTGCCGCTGTGCGTGAGCGGCAGGGCGTCCAGGATCACGAACGCCGTCGGCACCATGTGCTCGGGCAGCCGCCGCCGCAGGGCCTCGCGCAGCTCCGCGGGGTCCGCGCCGCCCTCGGCCGGTACGACGTAGCCCACCAGCCGCCTGGTCCCGTTCGCGTCCTCCTTGACCGCGGCGGCGGCGGCGACCACGCAGGGCTGCTCCGACAGCGCGGCCTCGACCTCGCCCGGCTCGATCCGGAACCCGCGCAGCTTGACCTGGTCGTCGGTGCGGCCCGCGTGCTCCAGCCGGCCGTTCGCCAGCCAGCGGGCCCGGTCCCCGGTGCGGTACATGCGCGTGCCCGGCGGCCCGTACGGATCGGCCACGAACCGCTCGCCGGTCAGGCCGGGCCGGTTCAGATACCCCCTGGCCAGGCGCGTGCCGCCCAGGTACAGCTCGCCCGGCACGCCGATGGGCGCGGGCCTGAGCCGCTCGTCCAGCACGTACGCCCGGATGCTCGGGAACGGCCGCCCGATGGGGACCGGCCCCGGGCCGGCGTCCGCCGGGGTCAGCGGCTCGCTCAGCGTGGCGCCGACCATCGTCTCCGTGGGCCCGTAGCCGTTGAACACCCGGCGCCCCGGCGACCAGGCGCGCACCAGCTCGGGCGGGCACGTCTCGCCCGCCACCACCACGACCGCGCCGCGCGGGACGCCGTCCTCGGGCAGCGTCGCGAGCGCGGTGGGCGGCAGCGTGACGTGGGTGACCCGCTCGCGGGCGATCAGCCCGGCCAGCGGCGCGCCGGGCGGGCGTTCGTCGTCGTCGGCGACCACGAGCGTGCCCCCGGACAGCAGGGCGAGCACCAGCTCCCAGAACGCGCCGTCGAAGGAGAGCGAGGCGAACTGGAGCACCCGCGCGCCCGGCCCGGCGTCCATGCGCTCGCGCTGGACGCGCACCATGTCGTGCACGCCCTCGTGCGTGACCACCACGGCCTTGGGCCGGCCGGTGGAACCGGAGGTGTAGATCACGTACGCGGGGTTCTCCGGTCGCGCGGCCGGGGGGCCACCGGACGGTCCGGCGGGCGCCGGGTCGTCCGGCCCGACGAACGGCAGACCGGCGGGCAGCGCGGACGCGCTCTCCCGGGTGGCCACCGCCAGCACCGGACGGGTGTCGCCGACCATGGCGGCGATCCGGCCGGCCGGCTGCCCCACGTCCACCGGCAGGTACGCGGCCCCCGCCTTGAGCACCGCCAGCACCGCCACGACCATGTCGATCGACCGGGGCAGCGCCACCGCGACGTACCGCTCCGGCCCCGCGCCCCTGGCGGCCAGCAGCCGGGCCAGCCGGTCGGTGCGCTCGTCCAGCTCGCCGTAGGTGAGCGAGCGGCCGCCGCACACCACGGCCTGGGCGTCCGGCCGGGCCGCCGCCTGCTCGGCGAACAGCCGCGTCACCGTCAGCGTCTCCGGCCCGGCGCCGGTCCCGGGCCACAACGAGGTCAGCAGCCGGTGCTCGGTCCGGCCGAGCAGCGGGATCCCGGCCAGCGGCCGGCCGGGCGCCGCCGCGATCCCGGCGAGCAGGCGCACCAGGTGGGCGGTCATGCGCTCGGCGGTGTCCGGGCCGTACAGGCTCGTGTTGTAGGCCAGGCTCCCGGCCAGGGCGCCGTCCCGTTCGGTGAAGTCGAACGACAGGTCCATGCTCGCGGCCAGTACGGGCGGCGGCAGCTCGGTGACCCGCAGGCCGGGGAAGGCGGCCGTGCCGGGCGGCAGGTTGCGCAGGTTGACCGCCACCTCCGTCAGCGGCGGGCGGCTCGGGTCGCGTTCCGGGCGCAGCGCCTCCACCAGCCGCTGGAACGGCACCCGGTCGTGGGCGAACGCGTCCAGCACCGTCGTGCGCGTACGGCCCAGCAGCTCCTCGAACGGGCGCGACTCGTCCACCTCGCCGCGCAGCACCAGCGTGTTGACGAAGAAGCCGACCAGGTTCTCCGTCTCGACCCGGTCCCGGCCGGAGACGACGGTGGCCACGGCCACGTCCGGACGGCCGGTGTAGCGGGCCAGCAGCGTGTGCACCGCGGCGACCAGCGTCATGAAGAGCGTGGCGCCGGCCCGCTCACCGATCTCCCGCAGCCGCCCGGTGGCGTCCGCGGGCACCTCGAACGCGCACGCCGCCCCCGCGGAGCTCCTGACCGGCGGGCGCGGCCGGTCCGTCGGCAGGTCCATGGGGGCCAGCCGGTCCAGCCGGCGCCGCCAGTACGCGAGCTGCTCCCCGGCCTGCGGCCCCGAGGCCCGCTCCCGCTGCCAGGCGCTGACGTCGGCGTAGCTCACCGGCAGCGGCGGCAGGGCGGCGGGCGGGCCGCCGGCGGCCTCGGCGTACAGGGCGGCCAGGTCGTCGAGCAGCACCCGCGAGGACCAGCCGTCGGTGACGATGTGGTGGGCGTGGGCGGTCAGCACGTGCTCGCGCGCGCCGAGCCGGATCAGCCGGGCCCGGAACACCGGCCCCACCCGCAGGTCCACGGGCCGGCGGGCCTCCTCCTCCAGCAGGCGGTCCAGCTCGCCGGGACGCTCCGACAGGTCCGTCAGCGGCAGCGGCACCTCGGCGGCCGGCATGACCCGCTGCGTGCCGCGCCCGTCCAGGGAGCCGAACGTCGTGCGCAGGGTCTCGTGCCGGGCCACCATCCGGGTGAGCGCGGTCCGCAGCGCGGGCACGTCCAGGTCGCCCCTCAGCCGGACGGCCAGCGGCACCAGGTAGTCCACGGCGTCCGGGTCCAGCTCGTACATGAACCAGAGCCGCTCCTGGGCGGGGGAGAGCGGGATCGGGCCGGTGGTGTCCGTACGCGGGATCGGGTCGGCGGCCGACCGGCCGGACAGTCTCCGCAGCATCTGGTCACGGAGGTGTTCCGGCAGTGCCGCGATCCGCTCGTCCCGCTGGGAAGAGATGTGCATCGGGGTGTCTCCAAGCCCTCCGGTTGACGGTCGGCCGCCCGCGCCTGGATGACGTTTCGATGAACTGCGGTAAGCGCGCGGCCCGGACCTCGCGGGCGTCGTCCGAGGCCGCCCGCCGCCTCCTCCTGATGGTGTCAACGGCCGCCCGGCCGCTCCAGAGCATTGAACCGACGGCTAAAGAACCAGGTCGGAGGCAGGTACGGGCGGCGGGCGCGGAGGTGGTTAGGCCGGTGGCCCAAGGGGCAGAGCAAGCACGACGTTGTCACGGTCGAAGCGGATGCGACACGATCGTGATCGGATGTCGATGCTGAATTGTTAGCCCTGGAGAGGTATGACTCCCGCCGGCAAGAAGTTCAGGCTCATGCGGCGTCGCTGCGCGGAGATCGCCCGCCGATTACCGATGCCGCGGCCCTATCGCGTCAGAACGCTCTGCGACCTGGTCGCCGCCGAGCGGGGGCGTCCCATCCGGCTCCTGGAGCTGCCCGGCGACGACGAGATGCTGGGCGCCTGGCTGGCCACCGAGGCGACCGACCTCATCTTCTACAAGCCCGACACGACGCCGCCGCACCAGGACCACATCATCCTGCACGAGCTGAGCCACGTGATCTGCGGCCACTACCCCGAGGCCGACCCGAAGGCCCAGCGGCACGTGTTGTTCCCCAGCCTCAACCCCGCCCTCGTCCGCCGTGTGCTCAGGCGTTCGATCTACGGGTCGGAGGAGGAGCAGGAGGCCGAGCTGCTCGCCTCGCTCATCTGGCAGCGGGCCTGCCGGGAGTCGCACCCGCGGGCGTCGGACGTCCGGCGCGTGGACGCCGCGCTCACCGGGACCGCCGAGGCGATCCACGGCGGGGTGTCCGGCCTCGGCCGTGGGTGAGTGGCTGCGGCTCAACGGCCCCGCGGTGCTGGCGTGCGCGCTGACGGCGTACCGGCTGGCCGCCGTGCGCTCCTGGGTGCGGGACCCGGCCGGGCGGGCGGTGTTCGTCATCCTGGCCGCGATCGCCGCCTCGACGACGGTCAACACGCCCTGGGCCTACGACGTCGTCTGGCGGCTGACCGGCGTGCCGAACCTGGCCAGGCTGGTGTCCCACGCGTTCATGCTGGCCCTCGCCTGGTCGGTCGGGACGTTCGTGCGGCAGGTGGGCGGGCCGCCGGAAGAGCCGCGCCGCCGTACGTGGGGTGAGGCCGCCTGGCCGGCGCTCGTGCTGCTCGGCATGTGCCTGACCTTCGCCCTGGCCCGTACGCCGGTCAACAGCCCGCGCTTCGCCGTCCGCTACGGGGACACGCCGGGCGTGCTCGAATACTGGCTCATCTTCCTGTGCTACCTCGTGCCGGTGTTGTGCCACGTCACCTGGTTCGCCCTGCGTGAGGCCCGCCAGACGGGGAACCGGGCGGTGAGCGCGGGACTGCGTCTGGTCGCCGTGGGCGCGTCCCTGACCGTGCTCTACCACCTGCACAAGGCGGCCTACTTCGCCTGCCGGCGGATCGGCGCCGACTACCCCGACCTGCTGCGGGCGCCTCTGGACATGCTGCTGGTGCCGCTCGGCGTGCTCGCGGTGCTGATCGGCCTGGCCCTGCCGTCGTGGTGGCCCGCGCGGCTGCGCTGGTTCCGCGACTTCCGGCTGCACCTGCGGCTGCGTCCGCTGTGGCGGGCGCTTTACCGGGCCAGCCCGGACATCGCGCTGCTGGCCCCGGCGCCCTTCCTGACCGAGCTGGTCACCTTCCGCGACCTGGACCTGCGGCTGTACCGGCGGTTCGTGGAGATCCGGGACGGCCGGATCGCGCTGGAGCCGTACCTGGACCAGCGCGTGACGGACGCGGCCCGCCAGGAGGGCGTGCGGTCCGGCCTGCGCGGGCAGCGGCTGGAGGCGTTCGCCGAGGCCGCCTCGGTGGACGCGGCCATCCGCGCCCGTGCCCGCGGCCGGCCGCCCGACGGCGGCGCCCAACCGGCGGCCGTGCCCGGCGGCGTCGACCTGAGCAGCGACGCCGCCTTCCTCGGCCTCGTCTCGCGCGCCTACCGGCGGCTGGGCGCGCGCTGAGCCGCCGTCACGACCGGTGGACCGCCTCCTCCAGGGAGTCCAGGATCCTGTCCTGCACCACCTCCGACAACGCGGCGACGGTCGGCGTCAGGAAGAGGTCGCGCGGCGACAGCTCGACGCCGAAGGCCGGTCCCACCCGCGACGTCACCCGCAGGCTGGTGATCGAGTCGCCGCCCAGGGCGAAGAAGTCGTCGTGCACGCCCACCCGGTCCAGGCCGAGCACCTGCTCCCAGATACGGCCGAGCGCCTCCTCGGTCGGGTTGCGCGGCGCGACGTACGACTCCGCCTTCTCCCGCGGCGGGGCGGGCTCCGGCAGGGCGGCGCGGTCCACCTTGCCGTTGGCGTTCAGCGGCAGCCGGTCCAGGGACACGAACGCCGCGGGCACCATGTACGCGGGCAGCCGCGCGCCCAGGCTCGCGGCCAGCTCCTCGTGCGAGGGCGCGGGCCCGCCGGCCGCCGGCACCACGTACGCCGCCAGCGTCCGGCGTCCGGCGGCGTCCTGCCGGGCCATGGCGACGGCCTCGGCGATCCCGGGATGCGCCAGGAGCGCGGCCTCCACCTCGCCCGTCTCGATCCGGAAGCCCCGGATCTTCACCTGGCCGTCCACCCGGCCGAGGAACTCCAGATCGCCTTCGGGCGTCCAGCGGACCCGGTCCCCGGTGCGGTAGAGCCGCCCGCCGCCGCCGAACGGGTCGGCCACGAAGCGTTCGGCGGTCAGCGCCGGCCTGCCGAGATAGCCCCTGGCCAGGCCGGCGCCCGCCAGGTACAGCTCGCCCGGCGCGCCGACGGGCACGGGCGCCAGGGCGGCGTCCAGCACGTAGGCGCGGGTGTTGTCCATGGGACGGCCGATCGGCGCCCGTCCCGCCCGTACGAGCTCGGGGGTCATCTCCCGGGTCGTGACGAACGTGGTGGTCTCGGTGGGCCCGTACCCGTTGTGGAACGTGGTCCTGGGGCAGCGGTCGATCACCCGCGCGAGCGCCTGCGGCGAGGCCGCCTCGCCCCCCGTCCACACCTCGCGCAGCCCGGCGAAACACTCGGGCAGCTCCTCGGCGAACAGGTTGAACAGCGCCGCCGTGAGGAACATCCCCGTGACGCCGTGCTCGGCCGCCAGCGCCCGCAGCCGCCGCGCGTCCAGGTCGCCGGGCGCGACCACCACCTCGCCGCCCGCCAGCAGCGGCACCCACATCTCGTACGTGGCCGCGTCGAAGGCGTGCGGCGAGTGGAACAACACCCGGTCGTGCCCGCCGCCGCGCCAGCGGTGGTCCATGGCCAGGCTCACCACGTTCTCGTGGGTGACCGCGACGCCCTTGGGCAACCCGGTCGAGCCCGAGGTGTACATCACGTACGCCAGCGACCCGGGCGGGGTGGCGGGCAGGGGGGTGGAAAGGGGGCCGGGCGCGGGCAGGTCGCCGTCCACCTCGACGGCGGGCAGGCCCAGATCGGCGGCGCGCCCGGCCAGCGACCGGTCGGTCAGCACCGCGACCGCGCCCGTGTCCCGCAGGATCCACCGCATGCGTTCGGCCGGGAAGTCCGGGTGCAGCGGCACGTACGCGCCGCCCGCCCTGAGCACGGCCAGCATCGACACCAGCGCGTCCGGCGAGCGCCCCTGCAACACCGCCACCCTGGACTCGACGCCCACGCCCAGCCCGGCCAGCACCTCCGCCAGCTCCCCGGCACGGCGGTCGAGCTCGCCGTACGTCAGCTCCGCGCCGCCGCCGCGCACCGCCACCGCGCCGGGCGCCTCCCGGGCCCGCTCGGCGAACAGCTCGTGGACCGTCCGGCGCGGGTGGTCACGCGCGGTGTCGTTCCACTCCGTCAGCGTCAGCCGCCGCTCCCGCGCGCTCACCGCGCTCAGCGACCCCACGGTCCCGCCGGGGTCCGCGGCGAGCTGCCCGAGCAGCGCCGACAGGCCCTCACCGAGCCGCCGCACGGTCGCGGCGTCGAACAGCTCCTCGTCGTGCAGCAGGACGAACGACAGCTCCTCGCCCGGGTAGACGACGAGGCCGAGCGGGTAGCCGTTCGCCTCGGCGGCGTCCACGTCCCGCAGGCGCGGGCCGGGGGCGGAGTAGTCGATCGGGTAGTTCTCGAAGACCACGATGCTGTCGAACAGCGCCGTCCCCGGCGGCACGTCGCTCCACGCGCGGATCCGGGTGAGCGAGGCCGCCTCGTGCTCCCGCGCCCCCGCCTGCGACTCCTGGAGCTCGCGCAGCCAGGGCAGCAGCGGGCGGGCGCCGTCCACGTGGACGTGGACGGGCAGCGTCTGGATGAAGATGCCGATCATGGACTCGGCGCCGTCCAGCTCCTCGGGGCGGCCCGACACCGTGGCGCCGAAGCACACCCGCGGCTCGCCGCTGTGCCGGGACAGCAGGATCGACCACGCGCCCTGGACCACGGTGTTGAGCGTCAGGCCGGCCGCCGCGGCCCGGTCGGCCAGCCGCCCGGTCAGGTCGGGCGGCAGGGCGGCGCGGACCCGTCCGGCCGCCTTGGGCCGGTGCCGCCTGCCGGGCGGCCGGTCGTAGGGGAGCGGCGTCGGGGCGGTGAGCCCGGCCAGCGCCTCCCGCCAGTAGGTCTCGTCCGCGGCGAGGTCGCGGCCGGCCAGCCATTCCACGTAGTCGCGGAAGGGGCGGCGCGGCTCGGGCGGGCCGCCGTCGCCCTCTCCGGTGAGCCGGGCGTACGCGGCCAGCACGTCGCGCAGCAGCCGGTGCACGCTCCAGCCGTCCAGCAGGATGTGGTGCAGGGTCCACACGACGCGCACGGTGTCGTCGTCCAGCCGGATGACCGCCAGCCTGGACGGCGGCGCGGCCGTCAGGTCCAGGCCCTCGGCCCGGTCGGCGGCGAGGAGGGCGGCCAGCGCGGCCCGCCGCTCGTCCTCGGGCAGGCGGCGCCAGTCCTGCCTGACGACCGGCAGGCGGGCCCGCCCGTGCACGATCTGCACAGGATGGTCCAGGCCCTCCCAGGCCAGGGACGTGCGCAGCACGGGCGTCCGGTCCACGACCGACTGCCACGCCCGCGCCAGCGTCCCGGGGTCGGTGACGCCGTCGAGCAGCATCCCGAACTGGGCCACGTACAGGTCGTCGCCGGCCGCCAGGCACTCGTAGAGCATGCCGGCCTGGCCGGGGGTGAGCGGGTAGACGTCGGCGATGTCGGCCGCGTCGCGTCCGTCGCCGAGCAGCCGATCCAGGCGCGCCTGGTCCAGCCCTGCCAGCGGGTAGTCCGACGGGGTGCGCCCGCCCGCGCCCGGTTCGGCGCAGTGGCGTACCAGCCGGGTCACGTTCGCGGCGAACCCGTCCGCGAGCCGGGCGACGGTGGCCTCGTCGTGCAGGTCGGCCGAGTACTCCCAGGTCACCTCCAGCCGGCCGGCGCGCACCGCGGCGACGACGTCCAGCAGGTGCGGCCGGACGTCGCCGGGGTCCTGGAACAGGCCGATGGGCGCGACGTCCCGGTAGAGGTCGCCCAGAGGCGGGTCGAACCGGCCGAGGTAGTTGAAGCAGACGCCGGGGTGGCAGTCGGGCGCGGTGCCGCGCAGGTGACGCAGCACGCCGTACCCGAAGCCGCGCCCCGGGACGGCCCTGACCTGCTCCTTGACGCTCTTCAGCAACTCGCCCCAGCCGCCGCCGTCGCCGTCTTCGTCGGGCAGGCTCAGGGCCAGCGGGAAGTAGGTGGTGAACCAGCCGACCGTGCGGGACAGGTCGGTGCCGGGGAAGATCTCCTCCCGGCCGTGGCCCTCGGTGGCCAGCAGCAGGTCCGTACGCCCGGTCCAGTCGCCCAGGGTGCGGGCCAGCGCGGCCAGCAGCACCTCGTTGACCTCCGTACGGTAGACGCCGGGGACGTCGCGCAGCAGGGCGCGGGTGGTCTCCTCGTCCAGCGACACCGTCGTGCGCCGTCCCGACGCCACGAGATTGGGCCCCTCGCGGTCCAGCGGGACGTCCGCCCTGTCCGGGGCGCCGGTCGCCCGGGTCCAGTGGGGGAGTTCGCCGTCGAAGGCGCCGGAGGCGGCGTGGGCAGCCAGGGTGCGGGACCAGCTCACGAAGGAGGCGGTCTCCGCGCCCAGGTCGACGGGCTCGCCGCGGACGGCCTGCCCGTAGGCGGTGTGCAGGTCCTGGAGCAGCACCCGCCAGGACACGCCGTCCACGACGAGGTGGTGCGCGGTGAGCAGCAGCCGCGGCGCGCCGGAGCCGGTGAACGACACCGCCGCGAACACGGGCCCGCGCTCGGCGTCGATGCCACGCTGCACGGCCTCGCTCTCGCGCGCGATCACGCCCTGTGCGTCGCCGTCGAGACGGACGTGGCGCAGGACGTTCCCGGCCGGTGGCGGGGTGACCTGCTGGGATCGTCCGCCGTCGTGCCGGGTGAAGTGGGTCCGCAGCGCGGCGTGCCGGGTGACCAGGGCGGACACCGCCACGCCCAGCGCCTCTACGTCCACGTCCGCCGCCAGTTCGGCCTCCACGTACTGGTGGAACGTCCCCGGCACGGTGAACCGGTCGAACAGGAAACGCTGGATCGGCGTCAGCGGGGCGGGCCCGCCGTCGGCGGCATCCCCGGCGGTGGCGTTCGCGGGCTGCCCGGCCCGCCGCACGTACGGCGCCAGGGCCGCCACGGTCTGCCGCCGGAACAGGTCGCGCGCGGTGAGCCGCAGCCCGGCGCGCTGCGCCCTGGACACGACCTGGATGGCCAGGATCGAGTCGCCGCCCAGCGTGAAGAAGGAGTCCTCGGCCCCCACGCGCTCGACGCCCAGCACCTCGCCCCAGATCGCGGCCAGCTCCCGCTGCACGGGCCCCGAGGGCGCGACGTAGGCCGCCGCCCCCGCCCGCGCGCCGGGCTCGGGCAGCGCCGCCCGGTCCACCTTGCCCCGCTCGGTCAGCGGGAACGCGGGCAGCACCATGATCACGGCGGGGATCATGTGGTCGGGCAGCGACCCGGCGAGGAAGGCGCGCAGCGCGGCGGGGTCGGGTTCGGCGTCGCCCGCCGGGGTGACGTACCCGTTGAGGCGGTCGCGTCCAGAGGAGGCCAGCACGACTGCGCCGCCCACCGAGGGGTGGCGCTGGAGGGCGGCCTCGATCTCGCCCGGCTCCACCCGGAAGCCGCGGATCTTCACCTGGTCGTCGCCGCGCCCCAGGTACTCCAGCTCGCCGCCGGGCAGCCGGCGGACCAGGTCCCCGGTCCGGTACATCCGTCCGCCCGGCGGGCCGAACGGGTCGGCGACGAAGCGCTCGGCGGTGAGACCGGGCCGGTTCAGGTAGCCCCTGGCCAGGCCGGGCCCGGACAGGTACAGCTCGCCGGGCACGCCCTCCGGGACCGGGTTGGCGTAGGCGTCCAGGACGTACCCGGCGCTGCCGGTCAGCGGGCGGCCGATCGGCGGCAGCCCGTCGCCCTCCCGGCTCACGTCCCCGGCGGTGGCCACGACGGTGGCCTCGGTGGGCCCGTAGTTGTTGACCAGCCGGAACGGGATGCCGGGCCGCGGCCTGCGGCGCAGCACGTCGCCGCCCGTCAGGACGGTACGCAGCGCCGTCCCGTCGATCGCGGGCAGGTCGAGCACGGTCTCCAGCCGGGGCGTCGGCAGGAAGCAGATCGTGGTGCCCATGGCGGTGAACCAGGCCACCAGCTCGTCCGGGTCGTCCAGCGCGTCCTGACCGGGGAAGGCGACGCGGGCCCCCGCGCACAGGTAGGGCCAGACCTCCCACACGGCGGCGTCGAACCCGAGCGAGGCCACCTGGGACGCCCGGTCCCGGGGCACCACCCCGAACGCCGCCACGTGCCAGGCGCACAGGTCGGCCAGGCCGCGGTGCTCGATCATGACGCCCTTGGGACGGCCGGTGGAGCCGGAGGTGTAGATGATGTACGCCAGGTCGCCCGGCTCCGTTTCGCGACCGGACCCGGGTCCGGGATGGTCGTCGCCCGTCTCCGCGTCGGGCCCCTCGTGGTCGTCGCCCGTCTCCGTGTCGCGGGGGCGTACGACGGGCAGCCCCTCGTGGTCCTCGTCGGCCAGCAGGATCGGCGCGCCGGTGTCGGCCATCACGTACGCCAGCCGCTCGGCCGGGATGCCGGGGTCGAGCGGCACGTACGCGCCGCCCGCCTTGAGCACGCCGAGGGCGGCGGTCACCATGTCCGGGCCACGTTCCATGCACACCACCACGGGCACGCCCCGGCCCACGCCGAGGCCGCGCAGCCGGTGCGCCAGCAGGTCGGCGCGCCGGTCGAGGTCGGCGTAGGTGCGGGTGCCGCCGTCCCACTCCAGCGCGACGGCGTCGGGCGCGACCCGCGCCCACTCACTCACCTGCACATGCACCGGCCGCCCGGCCTGGTCGCCGCGGCCACCGGCGGCGGGAGCGGCGGGACCGGTCAGCGTGGGGCCGGTCAGGGTGGCATCGGTCAGGGTGGCATCGGTCAGGGGGGCGTCGGCAGGCGCGGGGGCGGGATGCGGGGTGGGGGGCAGGGGCAGGCGGGCCAGGGGGCGGTCGGGGGCCGCGGTCACCGCTTCCAGCAGCGCGATCAGGTGCGCGGCCATCCGCTCGGCGGTCGCGGCCTCGAACAGGTCCGTGCTGTACTCGATCATCGCGTCGAGCGCGCCGCCGTCCTCGCGCTCGACGAACTCCAGCGTGACGTCGAAGATCGAGGACACGTGCGGCAGCCGGTACGGCTCGGTACGCGCCCCGGCGAAGCGCGGCGTCTTCGGCGGCGCGTTCTGCAACGCCACCATGGCCTGCACCAGGGGCGTCCTGCTGGGATCGCGCTCGGCGTCCAGCTCGCGCACCAGCCGGTCGAAGGGCACGTCCCGGTTGGCGAACGCGTTCAGCACGGTCTCCCGTACCGCGCCCAGGAACTCGGCGAACGTGGCGCGCTCGTCCACGGTGGAGCGCAGCACCAGGGTGTTGACGAAGCAGCCGATGAGCGGTTCGAGCTCGGGCAGGTCGCGTCCGGAGACGGGGGTGCCGACCGAGACGTCCCGCTGGCCGGCGTACCTGGACAGGAGCACCTGGCACGCCGCGACCAGCACCATGAACGGCGTCGCCCCGGCGCGGGCGGCGAGGTCCCCGAGCGCGGAGGCCAGCTCCGCGGGGACGGTGAAGCGGTGCGCGGCCCCCGCCGAGCTGCGTACGGCCGGGCGTGGCCGGTCGGCGGGCAGGTCGAGCGGGGTGATCCCGTCGAGCCGGCCACGCCAGTGGTCGAGCTGGTCCGCCAGGCTGTCGTCGGTCCAGCGGTCGCGCTGCCAGGCGGCGTAGTCGGCGTACCGGACGGGCAGCGGCGCGAGGGAGGCCCGGTGGCCGTGGCGGGCGGCGTCGTAGAGCAGGCCCAGTTCGTCGGCCAGGATGCGCATGGACACGGCGTCGATCACCGAGTGGTGCAGGCTCAGCACCAGCAGGTGGTCCTCGGCGGACCGGCGCAGCACGGCCAGGCGCAGCACGGGGCCGCGGGCCAGGTCGAAGGGCCGGGTCACCTCGTGCCGCACCATGCGGTCCAGCTCCTCGCCGGGGAGGCCGGCGACGTCGGTGACGGTCAGCGGCACCTCGACGGCCGCATGCACCTTCTGTACGGGTTCGGCCCGCGCGGGGTCGGCGTCGCCGTGCTCGATCGTCGTGCGCAAGGGCTCGTGCCGGGCGATGAGCTCGCCGAGCGCGGTGCGCAGCGCCTCGGGGTCGAACGGCCCGCTCAGCCGGTAGCCGAACCGGACGTTGTACTCGGTGCCGCCGGGGTCGTGCGCATGGAAGAACCAGAAACGCCGCTGGGCGTAGGAGAGCGGCGCGTCGCGTCCCGGCGGGAGCGGGGTGACGACGTCCGCGCCCGCGTCGCCCGCCTCGTCGCGGCTCGCGGCGCGAACCCCGCCCGGAACCCCGCCCGGAACCCCGTCCCGATTCCCGGCACGGTTCTCGTCGCCGGACTCGGCGGGGTTCTCGGTGGGGTTCTCGGCCGGTTTCAGGGAGGCGGCCAGGGCGGCCACCGTGCGTTCGCGGAAGATCGCCCGGGGGGACAGGCTCGTGCCGAGCGCGGCACGGATGCGCGGCACCACGCGGAAGGCCAGCAGGGAGTTGCCGCCGATGGCGAAGAAGTCGTCGGTCACGCCCACCCGGTCCAGGCCCAGCACCTCGGCCCACAACTCGGCGATCACCCGTTCCTCGTGACCGCCGGGAGGCGTGTAGCCGGTGGCGCCCTGGGGGCCCGTGGCGGGCAGGGCGGCGCGGTCCACCTTGCCGCTGGCGGCGAGGGGGAGCCGGTCGAGGTGCTGGAACACCGAGGGGATCAGGTACTCGGGCAGGTCCCGCGCGAGGAAGGCCCGCAACTGCTCGGGCGACGGCCCAGCCGCCCCCTCAAGGGACGCACCGCCCGGAGCGCCCGAAGGTGCCTCGGAGGTGGTGGCGGGCTGGGGGACGGGCCGGGTGACGGGGACGACGTGGGCCACCAGGCGGTCGCCGTCGGCGACGACCGCGGCGGCGGCCACCCGCGGATGCCGGGTCAGGGCGGCCTCGATCTCGCCGGGCTCGATCCGGTGCCCGCCCACCTTGACCTGGTCGTCCGCCCGGCCGAGGTATTCGAGCTCCCCGTCAGGCAGGAGGCGGACCACGTCCCCGGTGCGGTACATGCGTTCGCCGTCCGTCCCGTACGGGTCGGCGACGAACCGTTCGGCGGTGCCGCCGGGACGGCCCCGGTACCCGCGGGCCACCCCGGAGCCCGCGACGTACAACTCGCCCCGCTCACCCGGCGGGACGGGCCGCAGCCGGGCGTCGAGGACGTAGGCCCGCGACCCGGACATCGGCCGGCCGATCGGCACCGCGCCGCCGGGCGTGCCGTCGCCGGGTTCGAGGCGGAAGGCCACGCAGCCGACCGTCGTCTCCGTGGGGCCGTACTCGTTGACCACCGTCACGCCGGGACGGTCCGCGCGCCACCGGCCGAGCGCGTCGCCGTGCAGCGCCTCGCCGCCGATCACCAGCTCGCCGCGCTCCGGAGAGGCGTCCCCGCCCTCCAGCAGCGGCAGGTGGCTCGGGGTGATCTTCAGGAAGGACGGCCGGACGCCGCCCGGCTCGTCGAGCGTCCCCGCGTGGACGCGCCCGCCCGCGACGAGCGGCCCCCACAGCGTGGTCACCGACAGGTCGAACGAGATCGACGAGTGCAGCAGCGCCGTGCCCGCCAGCCCCGGGTAGTCCCGCAGGCAGCAGGCCAGGTAGGCGGCGAGCTGCCGGCGTTCGACGAGCACCCCCTTGGGACGGCCGGTGGAACCGGAGGTGTAGATCGCGTACGCCAGGTCCGCCGGACGGCCCGGGGGAGCGGGCGGCGCGTCGGCGAGCGGCGCGGGATCGTCGTCCACGCACAGCACCCGCGCCGCCGTCACGGGCAGGCGCCCGCGCAGCGCCCGCTGGGTGACGACGACGGGCGCGCCCGCGTCGTCGATCACGACGGCCAGGCGGCTCGCCGGCACGCCGGGATCCAGCGGCAGGTACGCGGCGCCCGCCTTGAGCACGCCGAGCAGCGCCACGACGAGGTCGAGGCCGCGCTCGGCGTAGACGGCGACGAGCGTGTCCGGGCCCGCCCCGAGCCCGCGCAGGCGATGGGCGAACCCGTTCGCGCGCGCGTCGAGCTCCCGGTAGGCCAGCGAGCCCGCGGCCGAGGACACGGCGGTCGCGCCGGGGGCCAGCCGGACCCGCTCGGCGAACAGATCGAGGACGTCACGTGTCGAGTTGTCCATCACCCGGTGCTCCTAGCCTCAGTAGATGACGCGGGACCGCGCGTCCAGCCGGAACTCGCGCGACTTGCGAAGATCCCTGGCCACGTTCAGCCGGCGCAGCCACCGGTCCGTCCCGTCGAAGCGGGCGCGGAAGGGCTTGCGTCCGTGCACGGCCTTGTAGTTGTCGATGACGCAGATGTCGCCGGGTTCGAGCACGACCCCGGTCATGGCCGCGTCCACGGTCGCGGCGAGGGCGGCGAGCGCTTTCTCCTCGTCCTCTCCCTGTATTCCTTGCATATAGTGCGGATCGACGCAGAGATACGGGTCGTCCGGGGCGCCGAAAAGCACCGGCATGGGCTTCGGGTCGGTCAGCGCGCTTTCGACCTGGCGATAACTGCGGCGTTTCAGGTCGGCCACCCTCGGGTCGTCGTCCCGGTCCGGGGCACGATTCTCCGGACGGTGCGAGTCGTCCGGGAGAATGAGAAATCGGTGCTCCCGGAGGAAGGCTTCTGTTGCCTCGTCGAGATGTATCGAACCGACCTCGGCGAAGGTCGTCTCCACCTTGTCGGGATTACGCAGGCAGAACAGCCCGAGATAATCCGTGCGGAGCGGGTGGAAGGCGTCCTCGGTGTGCCAGACCAGCGTTTCCTCGCTGCTCCAGCCGATTTGCTCGCGTTCGAAGCCGCGCATCGGGAAAACGTCGTGCATGATGCGCCCGTCCTGCTGCGTCACCCAGCCGATCGGCTCGCCCAACAGGCTCATGACCAGGTAGAACGCGATGTCCAGCGTCAGTGTCGGCGACGGCGTGGGACGTGATCTCCAGTCCTCGGGAGTGGGGCCGAGGGCGGCGTCGTCCACCGGCAGCCCGGAGATCACCAGCAGGCCGGAAGGCTCGGCCAGCCGGAAATCGTGCAACTCCGCGCGGAGGCGTCTCGGCAGCTCGTCGGCATAAACCCGGCCGATTTCCTGGAATTGCGCGGACTCGACTCCCGGATGCTGCCGGGCGAGCTCGCCCGCCAGCTCCGTGATCGCCGTCGCCTCGTCTTTCCGCAGTTCGAAAGTCGACACAACTCGCTCCCTTCCTCGGCGACACCCGTCCGGTCAAGGTTCGGTCGTCGGAGGGCCGGAGCTCAATGTGTTTGAGCCTCAAGCTAAACAGGGCAGTCACGAAGCCGGTGTGCTAGCGTCGAAAAGGTATCAGCGAGCGTCCCGTGCCGGTGTCGGCCCCCGGGCGGAAGCGCCGCGCAAGTGAAATTCGCCGACGACCCGGCTCCTGGTCGGCGCTTCCCACGACGTCATTGACAGCGGAGGAGGACCCGGTGCGCCGATCACGACTGGCAAGGATCACCAGTGCGGCGGCTCATCTGCAGGTGTTCGCCATCGCGGGGATCAGCGCGGTGCTGCTGATCAGGACCTGGCTGGCGAGCACGGGCTACCCGAAGCTCGGCGGCGGCGACCTGCACATCGCGCACGTCCTGTGGGGCGGCCTGCTGATGGCGGTCGGGCTCGGCCTCACCCTCGCCTTCCTCGGCGAGCGGGCCAGGACGTGGGGCGCGCTGCTCGGCGGGGCCGGTTTCGGCACGTTCCTCGACGAGGTCGGCAAGTTCGTCACCGAGCGCAACGACTACTTCTACCGGCCCGCCGCCGGCATCATCTACCTGGTCTTCGCCGTCCTCGTCGTGCTGGCCCAGTGGCTCAAGGGCCGCACCGGCTACACCGGCGCCGAGCGGACCGCCAACGCGCTGCACGCCGCCCTCGTCGGCGTCACCTCCGGGCTGACGGTCGAGCAGCGGCGCAGCGCGATCCGCCTGGTCCAGGACTCCGGCGACCCGCTCGACGCCGCCACGGTCCGCCTGCTCGGCATGGTGCCCTCCAGCGAACCGCCCCGCTTCCCCGCCGTGCGCGCCGTCCTGGCCTGGCTGGAGCGCTTGTGCCGGCGGCCGGTCGTGGTGGTGCTCGCGGTGGTCTACCTCGCCGTACGGGCCCCGCTGCCCCTGGTCGGCCTGGCCCTGGAGAGCTCCTACGACTCCCTCGGCCAGGAACGGGAGTGGGGAGCGGTGAGCGGCCTGGCGGCGTCCGCGGCGGTGACGGTGCTGCTCAGCCTGTGGGGCGCGGCCCGGTTACGGTGGAACCGGGCGGCCGCCTTCCAGGCGCTCTACCTCGCGCTTCTGGTCGACATCCTGTTCGGCCAGGTGTTCGCGTTCATCGTGAACCAGTTCTCCGCGGTGCCGGGGCTGGTCGCGGACCTGCTGGTGCTGGCCGTGCTCGGCACGACGAACCGGCACCTGCGCAGAACCGCCCCGGCCCGCGACCCCGGCGACGGGCCGGGGGCGCGGGCCGGGAACGAGGACCGGGACGGCTGAGGTCCCGGGAGCTACGACCCCGACGGCTCCGCCATGGCGACCGCGATCCGCCGCGCCCCCGTGTACGGCTCGCGCCCGTGCGAGGTGAGCATGTTGTCGATGACGAGCAGGTCGTCGGCCGCGTAGTCGAAGCGGCGGGAGGCCGCCCGGTAGCACTTGCGCAGGTGGTCGGTGACCTCGTCGGGGATGGCGCCGCCGTCGCCGTAGTAGGTGTTGCTCGGCAGCCCCTCCTCCCCGCACATCTCCAGCAGCCCCTCGCGCACGGCCTCGGGCAACGTCGTGACGTGGAAGAACGTGGCGTGGTTGAACCAGACGGGCTCACCGGTCACCGGATGCCGGTGCACCGCCGCGCGGACGGCCTCGGTGCGCAGCCGTCCGTCCCCGAGCCAGGTCGCCCGTACGCCGTTGCGCTCGCAGTACGCGGTGACCTCGTCCCGGTCGGAGGTGTTGAACGCCTCCGACCACGGCATGCCGAGTTCGTCGTCGTAGGTGCGCACGACCATCCAGCCGCGCCGCTCGAACTCCTCGCGCACCGCCGGGTCGAGGGTGTCGTGCACCTCCCGCGTCGAGGCCAGGGGCGTGGCCCCCTGCGACTCCGGCGGCCGCATGCAGTGGAAGAACAGCACCATGGGCCAGACGGCCTGGTAGGAGTTCTCGTTGTGGAGGAAGATCTCCTCCTCGGGCGGATAGTCGGTCGAGGTGTAGACGTTGCCCTTGATCACGCTGCGCGGCGACGACCGTTCGGTGTAGGCCAGTGGCGTCCCGGAGAACGCGCGCACGGCCGCGTCGAACCCCTCGACGCCGCCCACCTCGAAGCCGCGGAACAGCAGCGCCCCGTGGCTGGTCAGGCTCTCGCGCAGCGCGCGGTGCCCGGCCCTGATCCGGTCCTGGACGGGCTCGCCGCCGCCCTCGATGATCAGCACGGCTCACTCCTCCATCGCCGCGATGAGGCTCTTGGGCCGCAGGTCGGTCCAGTTCTCGTTGATGTAGCCGAGCGCGCGTTCGCGGTCGGTCTCGGGCAGCGCGACCGCCCATCCGGCCGGCACGTCCACGAAGGCCGGCCAGAGCGAGTGCTGTCCTTCGTCGTTGACGAGCACCAGGTAGATGCCCTCGGGGTCCTCGAAGGGGTTCGTGCTCATCGTGCGTCCTCCAGGGAAGGTCAGTTGCGTTGTGAGATGAGTCCGCCGCCGCGCAGCAGCGCCATGCCGAGCGACGTCAGCGTGTGCAGGGCCGTGTTGCGGTTGCGGGCGGTGGTGATGAGCCCGGCCTTGCGCAGCACGGTGGCGTGCTTGCTGGCGCCGGCCAGGGAGATGCCGAGCCGCTCGGACAGCGCGCCGGTGGTGCAGCTGTCCATGAGCGCCTGCATGGCCGCGGCCCGGGTGTGCCCGACGAGCGCGCCGAGCGCCTCGTCGTCGGCCGTGGGCTCGGCCACCAGGTCCGACAGTACGGCCGGCGTCCAGGGGACCGAGACCACGAGCGCGGGCAGCCCCGTCTCGTGCTCCCGGTCCAGGAACAGGCAGTGCCTGACCTGGAGGAAGAACGAGGGGCTGAGCAGCAGGCCCTTGCCGTCGAGGTACACGTCGCGGTCCTCGTCGTGCGGGACCTCCAGGACCGGCGGGTTCCAGACCAGCTTCGGGTGCAGGGTGTCCAGCAGGCACTCGACACCGTTGGTGATGGTGATCCGGCCGAACGTCTCCCGTTCGAGCTCCAGGTAGGCACGCACCCGCCCCCAGTACGGCAGCACCGCGGCCCGGCAGAACGCCAGCACGGTCGCGGTCGCCCACGGGACGGCGGCGTCCCCGGCGCGGAAGCCGGACTCGCCGGGGGAGCGGTCGAGCAGTCCGAGCAGCTCGCCGAGCGGCCGGCGCTCGCGGGCCAGCCGATCCACCTGGCCGGCCGTGCCGTTCATGCGTTCGCGCACGTCCCTCCGCCACTCGCCGTGGACCGCGCCGCCGCTTCTGGCGAACAGGTCGAGGGCGAACACGCTCTCGGTCACCGGGCCCAGCGTCGCCGCCATGCGCAGGCGTGCCAGGTCTTCGACCGTGAAATGAATCCGCAGCACCGCGGCTCCCATTTCGCTTTTTCCGGGTTCGTCGATCACGCCGCGGCGCGGGAAAAAGCGCACGACGCGGTGGCCGCGTGGATCAGGGCGGCTTGGCGATGAGGGCGTCCGCGGTGGGAGCCCCCAGTTTTGCTCAAGCTAACTCGGAGGCAGTTGGGAAGTCAACTGGGGTTGGTGGATCAGGAGTTTTGCATCTACGCCAGTTGATGACCGCCTGTGGGCAACCGTGAACGCCCTGCACAGGGGGCGCATGCCAAGCCGCGGGGCCGCGCGCCACCACCCTCCTGACCGCCCTGTTTAGCTCCGGCGTCAATGAGCTGGAAATCGGCCGGGGCCGTCCGGCACGCTCGGAAAAGGGCGGTCGGAGCACTGCCCAATCCTTTTTCCGGTTCTTCCGACGCGCGTTTCCCAACGCCATGGACAAGGGCTCAAGAATGGTAAAGAACGTCGTCATCGTGGGCGGCGGCACCTCGGGCTGGATGACCGCCGCATATCTCCGGGCGGCATTCGGTGACCGAATCGCCGTCACTCTGGTCGAGTCGAAGAACATCGCGACGATCGGCGTGGGAGAGGCCACGTTCAGTACGATCCGTCACTTCTTCGACTATCTCGGGCTGGACGAGCGGGAGTGGATGCCCGCGTGCAACGCCACGTACAAGCTGGGGATCCGGTTCGAGAACTGGCGCGCCCCGGGCCATCACTTCTACCACCCGTTCGAACGCCTGCGCGTCGTGGACGGCTTCCCCCTCACCGACTGGTGGCTCGACGCCCGTCCCGGCGGCGACTTCGACCGCGACTGCTTCGTCATCAGCTGGCTGTGCGAGGCCAAGCGCTCGCCCCGCTACCTGTCGGGTGAGCTGTTCGAGCAGGACTTCACCGAGAACCCCGACGAGCGCGCCTACCGCACCACCCTCACCGAGCAGAACACCCAGTTCCCCTACGCCTACCACTTCGACGCCGCGCTGCTGGCCTCCTACCTCACCCGGTTCGGCACCGAGCGCGGCGTCCGGCACGTCCTCGACGACGTCGTGGACGTCCGGCTGGACGAGCGCGGCTGGATCGACCACGTGCTCACCAAGGAGCACGGAGAGCTGTCCGGCGACCTGTTCATCGACTGCACCGGCTTCCGCGGCATGCTGCTGAACAAGGCGCTGGACGTCCCCTTCGTCTCCTACCAGGAGAGCCTGCCCAACGACCGGGCGG
The DNA here is from genome assembly GCF_040642995.1 of Nonomuraea sp. NPDC047529. NCBI lineage: Bacteria > Bacillati > Actinomycetota > Actinomycetes > Streptosporangiales > Streptosporangiaceae > Nonomuraea > Nonomuraea sp. NPDC047529. The sequence goes on from NZ_JBEYTJ010000015.1 coordinate 154,781, forward strand.
TGGCGCTGCGCGTGCCCGCCGACATGGCCCGCCGCGGCCTGCGCCCCTGCACCACCGCCACCGCCATGGACGCCGGCTGGATCTGGACCATCCCCCTGTACGGCCGCATCGGCACCGGCTACGTCTACGCCGGCGACTACTGCACCCCCGAGGAGGCCGAACGCGCCCTGCGCGAGTTCGTCGGCCCCGAGGCGGACGAGCTGGAGGCCAACCACATCCGCATGCGGATCGGCCGCAGCGAGCGCTCCTGGGTGAACAACTGCGTGGCCGTCGGCCTGTCCAGCGGCTTCGTCGAGCCCCTGGAGTCGACCGGCCTGTTCTTCATCCAGAACGCCATCGAGCAACTGGTCAAGCACTTCCCCGCCGAGCGCTGGGACGACCGGCTGCGGGAGTCGTACAACCGCCAGGTCGGCAACGTCATGGACGGCGTGCGCGAGTTCCTCGCGCTGCACTACCACGCCGCCGCCCGCTCCGACAACGACTACTGGAAGGACGCGGCCACCCGGCCCCTCCCCGATGGGCTGGCCGAACGCCTGGAGCTGTGGCAGGCGCGCCTGCCCGACAACGAGACGATCTTCCCGCACTACCACGGCTTCGAGTCCTACTCCTACATCGCCATGCTGCTCGGGCTCGGCGGCGTCCCGGTGCAGGCCCCGCCCGCGCTGCGGCACTTCGACCACGGCCGCGCGGAACGTGAGCTGCGGCTCGTACGCCAGCAGGCCGAGGCGCTGGTCGCCAACCTGCCCAGCCAGTACGAGTACATCGCCGCCCTCAACGGCGACGCCATGCCCGGACGGCGACCCGAGCTGAGCCGGACACGATGATCCCGGCAGAGGGACCGGCGCGGATCGCCCTGTTCGGCGTCCTGCTCGCGGCGGTCCTCCTCCTCGCCTGGGCAGGGCGGCGGCTGGCCGGCGTGCTGCGCCAGCCGGCCGTGATCGGCGAGGTGGCGCTCGGGATGGCGGCGGGCCCGCTGGTCGTCGCCGTGGCCGGTCCCGGCGCCGCGCGGGCGCTGCCCCTCGACTGGCTGAGCTGGTGCGGGCACGCCGGCCTGGTGCTCTACCTGGTCGGCGTGATCCACGAGCTGCGCCTGGCCGCGCCGCTCGTGCGCGGCCGGGCGGTGGGCTGGACCGCGGCGGGCGCGCTCATCGTCCCGCTGCTGGCCGGCGCCGCCGTGGCCGTGTGGGCGCTGGCCGGGGACGAGCCCGGCCTGCGCGGCACGGCCCCGGCGTCCGCGCTGGTCGTCTTCCTGGCGGTGTCGTTGTCGGTCACCGCCGTCCCCGTCCTGGCGCGGATCCTGTCCGAACGTGACCTGGTCGGCACCCGGGTGGGGGTGTTGTCGATGACGGTCGCCATGGTCACCGACGTGGCGGCCTGGCTGCTGATCGCGCTGGCGGTCAGCCTGGCGACCGGCGGCCTCGGGAACGTGGCCGTGCTGCTCGCCGTCACCGCCGCGGCCCTCACGGGTGCGGTCGCGGTACGGCGCGCGCTGAGCCCGGCCCCGCTCCTGGGGCTGCCCGCCCGCGCCCCGCGGGCGGCGGCGGTGCTCCTCGCCGTCTGGGCGCTGGCGGCCGCGGCGGCGATGCGCTCGTGGGGGCTGACCGAGATCCTGGGCGCGGCCCTCGCCGCCCTCGCCCTGCCCCTGACGGCCGCGGCTCCCGCCGATGGGAGTGCCACGGGCGGCGGCGAGGATCCGTGGGCACGGCCCGTGCGGCTGGTCGCGGGCGCCGGGCGGCTGCTCGTCCCGGTGTTCTTCGTGGTCACCGGGTTCACCGTGTTCGCCGAGCCGTTCGCGGTGGCCCCCTGGTCGGCGATCGTCCTGGTCACGCTGCTCGGCATGGCGGCCAAGGCCGGGGGCGCGTACGCCGGCGCCCGCCTCGGCGGCGAGCCGCCCGGGACGGCGCTCCGACTGGGCGTGCTGCTCAACACCCGGGGCCTGACCGAGCTGGTCGCGCTGCAGATCGGCCACGAGGCCGGGATCCTCACCCCGGCCATGTTCCTCGCGCTCGCCGTCATGGCGCTGGTGACCACGGCGGCGACCGGCCCGTCGTACGCCCTCCTCCAGCGGCCGCGACGGCCGCGCGGGACGGCCCCGGTACCCGTCGCACAGAACGGAGGCTTGCGATGACGGATCTCCCGCTGGTGGAGGCCCTGCCCATGACGCCGACGGTCGACCCCGACCGTTTCCGGTCACTGATGTCCACCTTCCCGAGCGGCGTCGCCGTCGTGACCGTGACCGACCCGGACGGCCGCCCGCGCGGCATGACCTGCTCGTCGGTGTGCAGCGTCACCCTCGACCCGCCGACGCTGCTGGTCTGCGCCCGCAGCCTGAGCCCCACGCTGCACGCCATGCTCAAGACCGAGCAGTTCACCGTGAACCTGCTGCACGCCCACGCCCGCGACACCGCCGAACTGTTCGCCTCGGGCGCCGCCGACCGCTTCGACCGGGTCAGATGGTCCGCCCGCCCCGCCTACGGCGGGCCGCACCTGGTGGAGGAGTCCCACTCCGTCGCCGACTGCCGGGTCGCCAGGACCGTGGAGGCCGGCGACCACATCGTGGTCTTCGGCGAGGTGTACGGCATCGAGTGGTGCGCGCCGGCCGTACCCCTCCTGTACGGCCTGCGCGCCTACTCGTCCTGGCGTCCGGGGACCGAGCCGTCATGACCGGCTCAGAAGGTGCCCGTCCACCGCAGCCGCCGCCACGTCTCCGCCCACGGCAGGCGCGGCTCCCGGCACACCAGCAGCTCCTTGCCCTCCTCGAAGTGCGGGACGTCGAAGGTGAGCCGCCCGCGTGCCTCGCACCGGCCGAACAGCGCCGAGAACGACGCCCGGTCCACCCCGACCGCGACGACCACGTCCACGCCGTCGGCCGGACGCCCGAAGTCGGCGTAGGAGTTCTGGGCGCTGTAGGTCCTGGGCAGCCCGTACGCGCCGCCGTACCGGGCCAGGGCCCCGGCCTCGCCGTAGTTCTGGGCGTACACGACGGCCCGCCGCCGTTCGTCCACCGGCAGCGCGCGGTGGACGGCGGACACCTGCGCGGCCAGGTCCGGCCAGCCGGTCTCCCCGAACTGCTCCTCGCCGAGCACGGCCAGCACCGGGTTGCCGGCGTACGTCGCGATGGGCAGGACCGGCAGCACCATGAGCGCCGCGAGCACCCCGTTGAGCACCGCCGCCGCCCCCAGCCACAGGCGGCGGCCGAGCGTCGCCGCCCGCACGCACCCGGCCGCCACCAGCACGGTCAGCAGCCCCTCGGTGTAGCGGGGCTCGGCCCCGAGCAGCATCAGCAGCGGCGCCACGACGAGGTACGCCGTGGCGACCGCCCGGTACGGTCGCCACTCCGCCCGCCGGAGCAGGGCCACCAGCCCGATCACCCAGACCGGCGTGAGGAAGGGCCCGATCATGAGCACCTGGCCCACCAGGAAGTTGACGGCGCCCGCCGGCCCCGCCGACATCTCGCTCGCCATCGTGAACTGCGGCCACCCGTGCGCGGCCTGCCAGACGAGTCCGGGCGAGGCGATCAGCAGCGCGACCCCGGCGCCGCCCAGGAGCCACCCGCCGCGCAGCACGCGCCGCGGCCCGGCGACGAGCAGCCCCGCCGCGAGGGCCACGACCAGCAGCACCACCAGGTACTTGGCCAGCAGCCCCACGCCGACGACCGCGCCCACGGCGAGCCACAGCCGCTCGTCGCCGGTCCGCAGGACGCGGATCACCAGCCAGCAGGCCGTGACCCACACCAGGTGGTCGACGGCGGTGGGGTGCAGCACGTGCCCGGCGGCGAGCGTGGCCAGCGTGGCGGCGCAGACGCACGCGGTCAGCACCTGGAGCCGGCGTCCCGCGCCGAGCTCGCCCGCGATCAGCCCGGTGACCAGCACCGACACGGCGGTCAGCAGCGCCGGCACGACCCGGATCGCCGTCAGCGAGTCGCCGAACAGCACGATCTGCAGCCGGGCCAGCAGGGGGACGAGCAGCGGCTGGTCGACGTACCCCCACGCGAGGTGCTCACCGGCGACCCGGAAATAGAGCTCGTCGACGTAGTAGCCGGGGCCTCCGGCGAACGCCAGAAAGACCGCGAGGACCGCGACGGTGACCACGGACAGGCCGATGGCGGCCCTTTGCGGAGATGTTTCCGCCCGAGGCGGAGAAATAGCTGCGACGGTGTCCACGAAAACCCCTTCCAGCGTTTGTGTGGAGGTGTAACCGCTGGTCGCAGCCTCCCATCGAGTCGATGAGGACACAATGGAATTGACTCGTCCGGAAAACACACAGCTCGTCGGCCGAGTCCTCCGCCATGCATTGACGGGAACGAATCGAGCGACTTATTTTGCGTCCGGGTATCCCACTCCAAAACGCACGTGAGGTGAATGTGATGCAGGAACTCCAGGCGATCAATCTCACCGAATTCGAATGTCTGGCGCTGAACAGCCCGCTGAACCTCGCCGACGGGCACGCCCGGCAGGCGCTCACCGCCAGCCAGGCGCGGATCATCGACGACCTGCCCAACCTGTTCGCCAAGGCCGCCGCGCGGGCTCCCGAGGAGGTGGAGCTCGACGCCTGCCGGGCGTACCTGGGCCTGCTCGGCCAGCACAGCCACCCGGTCGGCGAGAACCGCGTGTTCGCCTGCTACTCCTCCTCGGTGGCCATGGAGATCTTCGCCAGGGCCCTGGCCCAGAAGGGCGACACGGTCGCGCTGATCCACCCGACGTTCGACAACATCCCCGACATCCTGCGCGGCGTGGGCCTGAACCTGCTGCCCCTGGAGGAGGACGTCCTGCACGGCGGCGACCTGCCCCGCGCCCTGCTCGACGCGGTGAGCTGCGTCTTCGTCACCACGCCCAACAACCCCACCGGCCGCGTGGTGACGGAGGAACGGCTGCGCGCCCTGGCCGCCCAGTGCGCCGAGCACGACGTCGTCCTGACACTGGACACCTCGTTCCGCGGCTTCGACCCCCGGGCCCACTTCGACCACTACCGGGTGCTGGAGGACAGCGGCTGCCGCTGGATCGTCATCGAGGACACCGGCAAGCTGTGGCCCACGCTGGAGCTGAAGATCGGCTGGCTGGTCACCTCGGCCGAGCCCGGCCTGCCCGTCGCCAAGGTCTACTCCGACATCCTGCTCGGCGCCTCACCGCTCGTGCTGGCGCTGGTGCAGCGCTTCGCCGAGGACGCCGCCGACGGCGGCCTGCCCGACCTGCATCGCTTCATCGCCGGCAACCGCGCGCTGGTGCGGCGCTCGCTCGCCGGCCTGCCGGACGTGGACTTCCCCGACCCCGCCAGCCGGGCCAGCGTCGAACGGGTCCGCCTCGGGCGACGCTCGTCGCTGGAGGTGTGGTCCGCGCTGCGCGAGCACAACGTGTACATGCTGCCCTGCCAGAAGTTCCACTGGGCCGACCCGTCCGAGGGCGACCACATGCTCCGCGTGGCGCTCGCCCGGCCGGCCGCCTCGCTCGACGAGGCGACGCGGGCCCTCCGCCTCGTCCTGTCCTCCCGATGAGCCCCACCCCCGCCGCACCCCGCCCCCGCGCGGCCCCCGGCCCCCCGGTGTCCCCGGCGCGGGGGCGGGCCGGGCCCGGGTCGCACGCGCTGCGCTGGGAGGCGGGCGTCGTGCAGTCGGTGGCGCCACCCGGTACGACCGACCTCGGCCCCGGCTACCTCGGCCCCGGCCTGCTGCCCGTGGACCTGCTGGCGGAGGCGTACGCCGAGGCCCTGACCGGTTACGGCGCGGCCGCCCTGGCGTACGGCGACGACCGCGGCGCGCTCACCCTGCGCGCGGCGCTCGCCGCCCGCCAGGACGTGTCGTGCGGGCCAGGTGGCGTGCTGGTCACCGCCGGCACCTCGCAGGCCCTTCACCTGCTGGCCACCGCCCTGGCCCGGCCCCGCGACGCGGTGCTCGTCGAGGACTCCTGCTACGACCTGGGCAGGCTCGTCCTCACCGACTGCGGCCTGCGACCGTACGGGGTTCCGGGGGACGCCTCCGGGATGGACCCGCAGGCTCTCGACGCGGCCCTGACCCGCACCCGCCCCGCCTTCGTGTACCTCAACCCCACCTTCCACAACCCGACCGGCCGGGTCACGCCGCTCGGCCGCCGCCGCGAGCTGCTGGCCGTCGCGCGCCGGCACGCGACGACGATCGTCGAGGACGACGCCTACGCCGACCTGCGCCTCGACGGCGGCACCGGACCGCCCGCCCTGGCCTGCCTGGACGGGCACCGGGGCGTGATCAGACTGGGCACCTTCTCCAAGTCCCTGGCCCCCGGGCTGCGCCTCGGCTGGCTGACGGCCGAGCCCGCCGTGGCCGACCGGCTGGCCGCCCATGGCGTGTTCCAGAGCGGCGGCTGCCTGAACCACACCACCTCGCTGGCCGTGGCCGCCCTGCTGGAGCGGGGCCACTACGACCGCCACCTGCTCTGGCTGCGCGAACGCCTGCGCGAACGGCGCGACGCCTTGGTGGACGTCCTCGCGGCGCGGCTGGACGGCGGCTTCGCCCTCGACCGGCCCGCCGGCGGCCTGTTCGTGTGGGTGCGCGCCGACCGCCGTGAAGCCGGGCTGCTCGCCGCGGCACGCCGCGCGGACGTCCTGGTCGCCGCCGGCTCCCGCTTCGCCGCCGCCCCCGTCCCCGGCTCGACGGCGGGCGCCGTACGGCTCGCGTACGGCCTCAACGGCCCGGACGAGCTGGCCGCCGCCGCGGAACGGCTGGCGGAGGTCTGGAACACGATCCCCCCGGAGACCTGAGAATCCGCCCACCGAGAATCCGATGCCCCGACAGGAGACGACCCCCTGATGACCGCCCCCCCGAACACCGGACCCTCGCCCACCGCACCCTCGCCCACCGCAGCCGACCTCCAGCCCGCCGCGTCCCCACCCGCCGCGTCCCCGCACGGCTACACGCTCCCGCTCTCGCCCTCGGGGCGTGCTGCGATGGTCACCCCGCCGCCCTGGCACTTCTCCGGTGACGTCATCATGGCCGACTACCGCGTGGACCCCGAGGCCGCCGCCCGCTTCCTGCCCCCGGAGCTCACCCTGGGCCCCGACCCGGGAGCCGCCGCCGCGGTCTTCGCCGAGTGGCAGTGGTGCTCCGCCGACGGCGCCGAGCTGGCCGACCCCGCCCGCTGCCGGTTCGCGGAGTTCCTGATCCTGCTCGCCTGCGAGTACCGCGGCCGTCCTCTGGCCCGCTGCCCGTACGCCTGGGTGGACGAGCCGGTGCCGCTGGTACGCGGCTGGATCCAGGGCATGCCCAAACAGTTCGGTCAGGTGCACCAGATCAGGCCGGCCCGGGTCGGCAGGGCGGGGCCCAGGCTCGCCCCCGGAGGCCGCTTCGACGCCGCGCTGTCGGCGGGCGGCAGGCGCGTCGCCGAGGCGGCCGTGACCCTTGAGGGCCGCGCCGACGAGCCGCCCCGCCTGCACACCGTCCCGCTGGTGCACACGCGGCTGTTCCCGGCCTGGCTCCCGGCGGAGGAACCGGTGACGCGGCTGGTGACCTCGGAGGTGAGCGACGTGGAGTTCTCGGAGATCTGGACGGGCCGCGCCGAGGTGCGCTTCCCCGACGTGCCGGACTCCGACCTCGCCCGACTGGCCCCGGTCGAGGTGGGCAGGGGGTACGTCTTCTCGTACGCGGAAACGCTGTACCATGGCCGGGCGCTGGAGCCGACGTAGACTGTCGTTAACGGAACGCTATTCGGTCGTCAACTGAAGTTAATTCCTCTGCTATGCTGGCGGCAGCGTCCCCTTCTCCACCCAGCCGCCTCCGTGCATCCGGCAGAGGAATCATGCCCGACACCCCATCCGAGGGACGCCGTACCCTAGCGGCGAAGCTGGACCACCTGTTCCGCACAGTCCACTCGCCAGAGGGCGGCGAATACAGCTTCGAGGACGTCGCCGACGCGCTGCGGGCGGCGGGCGGGCCCACCATCTCGGGCACGTACATCTGGCAGCTCCGCAAGGGGTTGCGCGACAACCCCACCAAGCGCCATCTCGAGGCGCTCGCGGGATTCTTCGGCGTCCCGCCCGCCTACTTCTTCGACGACGAGGCGGCCGAGCGCATCGACGCCGAGCTGTCGCTGCTCGCCGCCATGCGCGACGCCTCCGTCCGGGGCATCGCGCTGCGGGCGGCCGGGCTCTCGCCGAAGAGCCTGACCGCGATCCTGGAGATGGTCGAGCGCGTACGCGAGCTCGAAGGGCTGCCCGACGCCGCCGGGGGCGACACCCCCGAAGAGTGACCCGCGAACGCGCCTGCCGCGGCGCGACGTGTCAGCCGACGCCCGCTCCGCCGACCTCGGCCGCCCCGGCGTGCCCAGGCCCGCCGCCCGCGAGCCGACGCCTTCCGGGATCGCCCGCGGACGGATGGTGACGTTCCCCTTCATGCCTTGGCGGCCGGCGATCGCGCCCATATCTTGGTGATCGTTTTTGCCGGCTCTTCGGACAGTGGGGTGACCATGAGAACCACACGCACGAGCCTGACCATCCTGGCGAGCATCCTCCTCATGGCCGGACAGGCGGCGGGCGCGGGGCCGGCCGCGGCGGACGGCTGCCCGGCGACCACCGACCAGTGGGAGGTCACCGACCTGGGCGTCACCGGGTACGCACTCGACATCAACGACCTGGGACAGATCGCCGGCTCCAGCGTGAGCGCGACCGGCGAACAGCGGGCGACCGTCTGGGACGGCGCGCAGGTGGTCGACCTGGGCAGTCTCGGCGGCGGCCACGCCTCCGCCGGCGCCCTCGACGAGGACGGCAACGTCGTCGGCAGCAGCTACACGGCGACGGAGAAGGGGCACGCCTTCCACTGGCGCGCCGGGACGATGACCGACCTCGGCATCTTCGGCAGCGTCCCCACCCTGGTCCACGACGTCAGCGCGGGCGTCGTCGTGGGCGAATATCGGTACTGGCTGCCCAACGGCACGGCCCGCTACCAGGCGTTCCGCATCCAGGACGGCGTCCGGACCGACCTCGCCGCCGTCCCCGGCAGCCAGGCGGCGGCCGTCAACCCGGCCGGGCAGATCGCCGGCACCCAGGGCCGCCTCGAACCGCCCGGCCCGGCCGGCCAGCGGACCCACCGGGCCTTCCTCTGGGAGGACGGCGTCATCACCGAGCTCGGCACGCTCGGCGGCCGGTGGAGCCAGGCCGAGGGGATTAACGGCGACGGTCACATCGTCGGCCAGTCGGCGCTCGGCGCGGACGGCGTGCTCGCGGGCGGCTACATCTGGAGCGCCGAGGAGGGCATGCGGCGCCTGCCCGACGCCGGCGGCCTGGCCGCGCCCAAGGCCGTCAACGACGACGACGTGATCGCCGGCACGCACACCTGCACGGGGGCCGGCACCGCCGCCCACGCGGCCGTCTGGACCGGCCCCGGCGCGGCTCCGGCCCTGCTGCCCGACCCGGCGACCGGCACCGCCACGATGGCCAACGCCGTCAACGCGCAGGGCGAGATCACCGGGTGGGCCGAGGCCCCCGACGGCTCGCGCCGCGCCCTCGTGTGGCGGCCCACGCCCGGGAACTCCTGAGCGCCGGCGAGCTCCGCCGTCGGAGCTGCTCGCTCACGGACGGGGACTCATCCCGTCGGCATCCGCACCTGATCTCTCCGTTAGCTGAATGTGACCGAGTGGCTACTTTCAGCAATACGGCGGCGGGCATGAGCAGGCGTACCAGAAGGTGCACCCGAAAGGATCACGTCATGAACGAACTGCCCGGCCTCCCTATTGGGCTTCTCTCCGACGAGATGGCCTCGCTGGAGGACTGGCGCTCCGAAGCCACGACCGGCGAGCTGAGCTGACCGGCACCGACGGGCCCGCCGACGCCTCGGCGGGCCCGTCGGCGAGCGGGAGGGGAGGGGAGCCCGTGCCGTCGCCCTACCCGCCCGCTCGCCGCGTCCCGACGGCGGACCTGCTGCACGGGCACCTGGTCACCGACCCCTACCGATGGCTGGAGAACGCCGACAGCGCCGACTGCGCCACCTGGCTCGACGGCCAGGCCGCGCTGCTGGCCGCGCACGCCCCCGCCTGGCGCCACCGGCCGCGGCTGCGGCGACTGCTGGAGGAGTTCGCGGCGGACGGCGGCCCGGCGGCCGGCCCACCGGTGATCCGCGGGCCGCGAAGCTTCTACCTGCACCGCGCCGCCGGGCAGGAGCTGCCGGTCCTCATGACCGCCCTCGCCGGCCGCGCACCGGCCCCGCTGCTCGATCCGCTGAGGCTGGACCCGTCGGCGCTGACCACCCTGGACGCCTGGCGGCCGTCGTGGACCGGCGATCTGCTGGCCTACCAGACCTCGCGCGGCGGCGACGAGCGGCCGGTCCTCCAGGTTCTCGACGTGCCTCGCCGGCGCGTCGTGGCCGGGCCGCTGCACCCCGGCCGGATCACGCCGATCGCCTGGCTGCCCGACGACTCCGGCTTCTACTACCTGACCCTCTCCACCGGCCCGTTCCCGCTCCGCCGCCAGGTACGGCTGCACCGCCTGCACACCGCGGACGACGACGCCGTCGTCTTCTCCACCGCCTGGCCGCATCTGTCCATCGCCATCAGCCCCCACGGCCACGGTCTGTCCATCAGCGCCGCCCCCGGGGCCCAGAGCGGCAACCGCCTGTGGCTGGCCCCGATCGTCCCAGGCCAGGAGCACATCCTGGACGCGCGCCTGATCCACGACGGCGTCCGGGACCACACCACCGCGATGCTCAAATCCGGCCCCGCCGGCCGCCTGTACGCCGTCACCGACGCAGAAGCCCCTTATGGTCGTGTCTGCGCCGTCGAGCCCGGCGACCCGCACGCCTCCCGGTGGCGGACGCTGGTCACCTCCAGCGCTCCCGCGGTGCTGTCCGGCTGCGTCCCGCTCGTCGGTCCCCGCCGGCAGCCGTACCTGTTGGTCAGCCTCATCAGCCCCGACGGCGCCGAACTGCGCCTGCACGACGGCGAGGGCGCCTTCCTGCGCACCGTCCCGGCACCCGGCCGCGGACCGGGCACCATCACGGGCCTGACCGGCCCGCCCGGCGGCGCCGAGGCCCACTTCACCTACAACGACTTCGTCACCGCACCGGCCGTGTACCGCTACGACCCGCGCGACCAAGGGTGCCGCCCATGGCGACGGCCCGGCGGGAGGCAGAGGGCGCCACGCCCGGCGAACGCGCCCACGGTCGCCCGGCTCACCTACCCCTGCGGCCAGAGCGCCGGGCACCTGTACGTGCTCGCCCGCCCAGGACCGCGAGGCCCGCGCCCGGCCGTCCTGACCGCCTACGGCGGCTTCGGCGCCTCCTTCCGGCCCACGTACTCGCCCACCACGCTGGCCTGGGTGGCCGCCGGCGGCATCTACGCCATCGCCGCGGTACGTGGCGGCGGCGAGTACGGCACGGCCTGGCACGCCGCCGGGCGCGGCGTCAACAAGCCCAACGCCGTGGCGGACTTCATCGCCGCCGCCCGTCATCTGATCGACGACGGCTGGACCACCGCCGGTCAGCTCGCGATCAAGGGCGCCTCGCACAGCGGCCTGCTCGTGGCCGCCGCGCTCACCCGCGCCCCGGAGCTGTTCGCCGCCGCCGTCTGCTCCGACTCCGTCACCGACCTCGTCCGCTACCCGAGCTTCGGGCTGGGCCGTTTGTGGACGACCGAACTGGGCGACCCGGACCACCCCGACCACCTGCCGGTGCTGCTCGGCTACTCTCCCTACCACCAGGTGCGACCCGGCATCCGCTATCCGGCGGTGCTGCTGACCACCCCGCGCACCGACCCCCGGGTGGACGCCATGCACACCCGCAAGTTCGCCGCCGCCCTGCAGCACGCCACCGCCTCCGAGCAGCCGATCCTGCTGCGCTGTGAGGACGGCGTGGGCCACGGCGCGCGCGCCGCCTCCCGCTGGCACGACCTGCACGCCGACGCGCTGGCGTTCTGCGCCGCCCACACCGGGCTCGCGGACGGCCCCCAGGGGGCGTGAGCCCGGTCAACGGCCTGCCCGAACCGGCAGCACCCGGACCGGCGCGCGCGCCGACGCGCATCCACGGCATGGCTCGCGCATCGCCGGAGCCCGCAGGGCGCCGAAACCCCGCGCACGAGGGTTCAGGCGGCCCGGCGGTGTTCGCTCATCGGACGGCGTGGACGACTCGCGCATCCGGCCCCGGAAAGACGAGGGACTCGTGATCGTCGTCCAGCCACCGAACCAGGTAGGGCGGCGAGCCGTCCGCGTGTGCCACCTCCACGATGAACCCCACGCGGCGGTGCTCGCCGTCGCGCGTGCCCTCCACGATCAGCTGATCACCTTTTGCAGCCTTCATCTCGACTCCCTCACGTCCTGTTCCATGAAGTGACGTCCGGCTGCTCCTACCCCTCCGAACGCGTCTCTCCCATCGCCCTCGCCCTGTGCCGCTTCGCGAGTGCCCGTGCCGCGCTGCTCCGCCCTGAGGCGGACGGCGATGTCGGTCCGGAGGGCCTTCTTGTCGATCTTGCCGACCTTGGTCCAGGCGAGTTCCCCGACGACGACGAGCCGTTCGGGAAGCTTGAAACGGGCGACCTCCGCGCTCTCCATCCGCGCGCGGATCTCCTCCAGCGTGACCGTCGCGCCGTCCCGGGGCACGACGTACACGCACACGCGTTCCCCGAGCAGGGCGTCCGGCATGGCCACGGCGGCGACCTGGCTGACCGAGGGGAGCTGGTACACGAGGTTCTCGACCTCCTCGGCGGAGATCTTCTCCCCACCCCGGTTGATCATGTCCTTGTCGCGGCCGGCCACCACGAGGTTGCCCTCGGGGGTACGCAGGCAGATGTCACCCGTGCGGAACCAGCCGTCGCCGGTGAAGGAGCGGGCGTTGTGCTCCGCGGCCCGGTAGTAGCCGCGAGGGGTGTACGGCCCGCGCGTGAGCAGGAGTCCGGCCTGGCCGTCCGGTACGTCCCGGTCCTGCTCGTCCACGATTCTGATCTCGTCGTCCGGGCACAGAGGACGGCCCTGCGTGGTGCACACCGTCTCCGAGGGGTCGTCCAGGCCGGTGAAGTTCAGCAGGCCCTCCGCCATGCCGAACACCTGCTGCAGCGTCGTCCCGAGCACCGGCTTGACCTTGTACGCCAGCTCGTCCGCCAGGCGGGCGCCGCCCACCTGGACGACCCGCAGGGTGGCGAGCTGCCCGGCGCCGTGCTCGGCGGCCCGTTCCAGCCAGCGACCGGCGACCGCGGGCACCAGCGCGGTGTGCGTGACGCCTTCCGCCGCGATCGTGGCGAAGGCCCGTACCGGCTCGGGCGAGGGCAGCATGACCACCCGCCCACCGGCGAGCAGGACGCCCAGGATCCCCGGGCAGGCGAGCGGGAAGTTGTGCCCGGCGGGCAGGCTGACCAGGTAGACCGACTCCGACGTGATCCCGGCGACCTCGGCGCTGGCCCGGGCGTTGTAGGCGTAGTCGTCGTGGGTGCGGGCGATGAGCTTGGGCAGGCCCGTCGTGCCCCCCGACAGCAGGAAGACGGCCACGTCCCGGGAGGAGGGAGGGGGCGCGTCGAAGCCGGCCCGGCCGGCGGGCGGGCCGCACAGGGCGCGCAGGCACGCCAGGAGGAGGACGACGAACTCCCACGAGTTGCCCAGCTGCATGATGATCCGCTCGCCCGGGGCGAGGCCGAGGTCACGCAGGCGCCCGGCGGCGGCGTCGGCGCGGTCGGCCAGCTCGCCGTACGTGAGGCGGAGGCCCGTCCCGTCGACCAGCGCCGTGGCGTCCGGATCGCGGTCGGCGACCTCTCGAAGCAGGGTGCCGATCGCGGCCCCGGCCCAGTAGCCCCGCTCGGTGAAACGGGCGACGTCGGCGTCCGGCCAGGGCACGGTGTGCTCAGTGATCGGTGTGGGCATCGTCGGCCTTCCTGGTGAGGATGACGGCGTCAAGCGCGATCAGACCTTGTGGCGTGAGCCGCAGCGGATTGACCTCGATCTCGTCCAGGAGCGGATTGGCGGCCAGCAGGTCGCCGAGCCTGGAGACGATCGTGCCGAGGTCGTCAGGGTCGAGGACGGGGCCGCCGTGCCACCCGGCGAGCAGGGCCCGCCCGGCCAGCTCGGACGGCATGCGGGCGGCCTCGCCGGGGGACAGCGGGGCGAGCCTGACGGTGACGTCGGCCAGGGCTTCGGCCACCGTGCCGCCCAGCCCCACGAGCACCAGGGGGCCGAAGACGACGTCGCGCCGCGCGCCGACCACCAGGTCGATCCCGGCCGGCGCCATGGCCTCGACCAGGTAGCGGCGCGCGCCGGCCGCGTCCAGCGCGTCGAGCGCCGCGTCCAGGCCGGCGTGGGTGGACACGCCCAGGTGCACGCCGCCGATCTCCGTCTTGTGCAGGATCTCGGCGTCCAGCAGCTTCACGGCGACCGGCGTCCCGACGGAGTCGAACGCGGCGTGGGCCGCCGCCCGGTCCGCGCAGGCACGGCGTGGCATGGTCGCCACGCCCAGCCGTTCGAGCAGCTCCTTGCCCTCGTGCTCGTCGTACCGGGTGGCCAGGCCGGTCGGCGCCTGCCACGGGTCCGGGACGGCCGGTCGGGGTGTGCGCGCGCGGGCGTCCGCCAGCAGAGCGGCGGTGGCGGCGGCGACGCCGCGGGCGTCGTGGGCCACGGGGACGCCCGACTCGCGCAGGGCCCTGCGGTCGCGGGTGACGTCGTCGCCCGTTCCCGCCAGCCCGAGGACGACGGGGACGCCCGCGGTCCCGCCTTCCGTGACGGCGGCGACGACGTCGACCGCGTCCGGCTCGTGCAGGACGTACCCGGCGATGACGTCGACGCCGGGGTCGGCGCCGGTGGCGGCGAGCACCGCTCCCAGCTCGGGCCCGGGGCGGCCGGTGTCGACCGGGTTGCGCTGGAAGGTCAGCGGCGGCAGCAGCCCGGCCAGGCTCCGGCGGGTGCCGGGAGTGAGCTCGGGCACCCGGATCCCCCGTCCTCGCAGGTCGTCGAGGAGCAGCAGCCCCGGACCCGCCTGGGCGGTGACGACACCGACCCCCGGGTCGGCGCAGGGCCGGGCCCGCGTCACCGCGAGCGCGCCGACGGCGTCGACGAGTTCGCGTTCGTCATCGACGAGGACCGCCCCCGCCTGGGCCAGTGCGGCGCGCGTGGTGCGCCAGGAGGTCGCGAGCGCCCCCGTGTGCGACGCGGCGAAGGCTCCGACATCGTGGCGGCCGACGACCAGGGCGACGACCGGCCGGGTCGGGGTGAGCCGGCGCACGCTCGCGACCAGCCGGGGCCCGTCCGCCACCGACTCCACGTGCAGGGCGACGGCGGTGGTGCGGGGATCGCCGGCGAGGTGGTCGAGGACGTCGGGGGCCGTGACGTCGGCCGCGTTCCCGAGGCCGACGGCGAGGCTGACGCCGTGCCCCGCCTCGGTCAGCGCGAACGCCAGGGCGTGGTTGACGCCGCCGCTGGCGGCCACGACGGCGACGGCGCCGGGCGTCACCCGGTGGGCGCCGGGGACGAAGCTGGCGGTCAGCCGCGCGTGGGGGGCCAGGAAGCCGCTGGTGTTCGG
Organism: Nonomuraea sp. NPDC047529; assembly: GCF_040642995.1. Taxonomy (NCBI): domain Bacteria; kingdom Bacillati; phylum Actinomycetota; class Actinomycetes; order Streptosporangiales; family Streptosporangiaceae; genus Nonomuraea; species Nonomuraea sp. NPDC047529. Next base: position 170,226 of record NZ_JBEYTJ010000015.1, read on the forward strand.
ACCGAGGAGCCGAAGGCCGGAGTCCCGGGCGACGGCGGCGAGCCGACGCTGATGCTCGATCCCGGCGCCGCCCGCCTCGGCGAACCCGCCGCCGCACACGACGGCGGCCCGCACGCCCGCGGCGGCCGCCTCGCCGAGCACGTCGGCGCAGGCCGCGGCGGGGACGCAGAGCAGCGCGAGGTCGACGGGCCCCGCGCCGGCCGCGGCGCCGACGGACGGGTGCATGGTGGCGTCGCGCGGGTTCACCAGTGCCAGGAACCCGTCGAAACCGGACAGCGAACGGGCCATGGCGGCGCCGAGCTTGCCCGGGTCGCGGGAGGCGCCGACGACCGCGACGCCGCGCGGGGCGAACAGCGGGCCGAGGTCGTTCGCGCGATCGCCCCGCCCGGTTCCGAGGCCGTTCACGTGAGGACTCCGACCAGGTCCGCGCGGCCGGACAGCACCGTGGTCAGCGCCCGGTCCCGGTCAGATTCCCGTTCGATCAGCAGTACGGGGAGTCCCGCGCGCATCCGTGCCTCCTCGCACAGCCGGGTACGGGTCAGGGCCGTGCCGCCGTGCACGGCGACCAGCGCCGGTCCGGCGGCGATGGAATCGCACAGACCAGGCAGGCCGGCCTCGGTGTCCGGGGCCCTCAGCAGAGCGCCCCACGCGCCGGGCAGCGGAGTCACCGAAAGCGGCAGATCGCTCTCCCCCCGGACGGCGGCCGGGACGCCGTCCGCGGCGGCCACGACGTCGAGCAGCCGGCCGGGCGCCGACCAGCCCGCGGATTCGAAGCGCGTCTCCAGGGGAGCGGCGCCGTGCAGGTCCCGCCACCGGCGGTGGGCCCAGCCGGTGAACTGCGGCGCGCGTCTGGCCAGCCGCGCGTCGGAGATGCTGCGGGACATGAAGTGGTAGGCGAACTGCCACGGCTCAAGGGCGTCGTAGTAGCTGCCGAAGCTCTCCCACCAGGCGAGGCTGGGCCGCGCCGAGTCCTGGATGTGCCGGACCGGTGGCTGGGCCGCCCGCTCGTAGCTCGCGAGGGCCGTACCGAGGTCGCCGGGGTGTCCGGCCAGCGCCCGCGAGAGCGCGACGGCGTCCTCCATGGCCATCTTGGTGCCCGAGCCCACGGAGAAGTGCGCGGTGTGCGCGGCGTCGCCGAGCAGCACGACGGGCCGCGGGGTCAGGGTGTGCCAGTGACGGGTGCGGCGCGTGCGGAAGCCGGCCCAGCGGGAGTTGTTGGTGAGCAGCCGTCCGCCCTCGATCTGCTCGGCGAACAACCTCTCCAGGTACGCCTTGGAGCGCAGGTCGCTCGCCCCGGGCGGCAGGCTCTCGTCGAACGCGTCGAGACCGGCACGCCGCCAGGACGCCTCGTCGGTCTCCACGATGAACGTCGACATGGTGTCGGAGATCGGATACCCGTGCACCGCGAAGACGCCGTCGGGGCCGCGTTCGTGGATGAAGGTGAGCCCGTCGAAGAGGTGGTCGGTGCCGAACCAGATGAACTTGGCCGTGGCGGTCTCCACCTGCGAGCCGAGGCCGGGGCCGAGCTCCTCGCGGATCCGCGAGGAGGACCCGTCGGCGGCCACCACGAGGTCGTAGCCCGCCAGGTCGTCGAGCGTCACCTCGGTGGAGAACCGCAGGTCCGCCCCGACCGAGCGGGCCCGTTCCTGCAGCAGCAGGAGCAGCGTGCGCCGGACGACCGCGGCCATGCCGTTGCCGCCGCACCTGATCCGCTCGCCCTTCAGCCGCACCTCGATGTCGTCCCAGTGCCTGCCGTGCTCGGTCAGGGCCGCGCGCAGCACGGGGTCGGCCTCGTGGATCGCCTCCAGGGTCCGGTCGGAGAAGACGACCCCGAAGCCGAAGGTGTCGTCGGCGCGGTTGCGCTCGAAGACGGTTACCGCGGACGACGGGTCCGCCTGCCGGATCAGCGCGGCGAAGAACAGCCCGCCGGGCCCGCCGCCGACCACCGCGATGCGCATGGCCCCCTACTCCTTGGTCGTCAGGCCGAGGATCCGGCCGAGCGCGGCGCTCAGCGCCGCCTCCGGATCGTCCGCCGCGGTGGCGGACCGCCAGGCGACCATGTGGTCGGGACGGACCAGGAGAGCCCCGTCCTCCGCGACCTCGGAAAGGGCGCGGTAGTCGCCGTAGCTGTCCTCGAAGTCGCAGCCGCGGCCGATCGAATGGACGCGGACGGGCACGCCGAGGCGCTCGGCGACGCGTCCGGCCGCCTCCCGCCAGGCCGCGCCGCCGACGCCGGTGAGCAGGGTGAACCGGCCCCGGCCGCACAGGTCGAAGGTGGAGACGCGCTGCTGGTCCTTGGTCAGCCACACGTGCGGCAGGTGGCGTCCCGGACGGGTGGAGGCGAAGTGGTAGATCTCCTCGTCCCGCGGCGCGGGCTGCTCGGGTGTGCCGTCGGGGACGATCGCGCCGGACGTGTAGTGCTGGTTGGTCTCGACGCCGTGCGTGTTGAAGCACATGATCGTGGCCCGCAGCGCGGCGTCGAACTCCTGCCGCCGCTGGGCGCCCTCGGCCGTCGGCCGCAGCAGGGCGTCGAGGGCGTCCCGCAGTTCCCGCGCGCCCGAGGCGGGCGGCAGGCGCAGCGCCATGAAGATCGGCGGCATCAGCCCGTCGCTGCGCTTGGCGCGCTGGACGATCTGCTTGGCGACCGGCAGCCGCTCGTCCCGGTAACTGTCGAGCAGCGACGGCCCGGCTTCGCCGCGCAACACCATCGCGAGCTTCCAGCACAGGTTGTAGCTGTCCTGGATGGAGGTGTTCGACCCCAGGCCGTTCATCGGCGAGTGCCGGTGCACGGCGTCGCCGACGCAGATGACCCGGCCCGCCATGTTGTCGGTGGCGTAGACGTCGTTGACCGCCCAGATGGAGATCGACTCGACCTTCACCGGCACCTGGTCGTCCCCGATCAGCTGGTGCGCGATGCGGACGCCGTCCTCCTCGGTGAGCGAGGGACGCCCGGCGTCGACGTCGTATCCCCACACACCGACCCATTTGGTCCACGGGCGCACCATGCGCAGCACGCCGATGCCGTTGCCGTCGTGACCGACGCCCGGCTGAACGAACCAGTACATGTCACCCGGGCGGTGTTCGACGAAGCGGGTCAGGTCCGCCTCGAACACCACGTTGATCGAGCCGCCCAGCCCCATCCTGCCGACCAGCGGCAGGCCCGCCTGCGCGGCGACGGTCGAGTTGCCGCCGTCCGCGCCGATCAGGTACTTGCTGCGGATGCCGTACTCCTGGCCGGTCAGCCTGTCCCTGACCAGGGCGGTCACGCCGTCGTCGTCCTGCGTGAACGTCAGCAGCTCGGTGTTGAAACGCACGGACGACCCGCGCGAGGCGGCGGCGTTGACCAGGATCGGCTCCAGCACGTGCTGCGGCAGGTCGCACACGGAGGTCGGGCTGGCCAGGTCGTGTTCGGCCTTGAAGTGCGGATGGGTGTACCAGGTGCGCAGGCGGCCGAGCTCCTGCCCGGCGAGGCTGGTGGCGTACACGTGCTCGCCCATCAGGTGCTGCGGGGTCGCGTTCTTCGTCACCTCGCCTTCCAGCCCGAGGTCGCGCAGCACCTCGACGCCGCGCTGGTTGGTGATGTGCGCGCGAGGCGTGTTCGAGACGCCGGCGTACTTGTTGAGCACCACGTTGGCGATGCCGTACGTCGACAGCAGCGCCGCGGCCGTCGCGCCCGCCGGGCCGGCCCCGACGATCAGCACGTCCGTCTCCACGACGGGGGTGAGGGTTTCCATGTCAATGGCTCCTAGAAGGGTGACGTCAGTGCCGGTGGCCCCAGAGGTCGGGGCCGGGGATCTCGGTGACCTCCCAGGTCGCGTCGTCGATGAGGACGCCGCCGCTGCCGAACTCGGTGTGCACCCCGACGGGGGACTGCGCGTAGAAGGAGAACATCTGGTCGTTGCTGTGCCGGCCGAGCGTCATGGTGACCGGGACGTCGCGGTCGAGCACGAGGTCGTAGGTCCGGCCGACCTGGTCCATGTCGGGGACCTCCAGCATGAAGTGGTGCAGGAACGGCTGGTGGATGCCGAAGAACGGGCCGTCCACGAAGGCGATGCTGTGGTGACGCGGGTTCGTGTGCAGGAACGTGGCCTGGAACGGCACGCGCATCGTGTCGCTGATCTTGAAGCCGAGGACGTCGGTGTAGAACCGCTGCTGGGCCGCCACGTCCGGGCTGGCGAGCACGACATGGCCGAGGCCGAGGTCACCCGTGACGAACCGTTCGATGTCCCGCGCCGAGGTGAACTGCCCCTCGCCCGGCGAGGCCCCGTGGAACAGCTCGACCCGGTTGCCCGCGGGGTCGAGGAAGTGCGCCATGCCGGCCACACGGCGGATCTCCAGCTCGCGCTGCGTCGCCTGGTGGGCCACGACGCCGTGGTCGCTCAGCTCGTCGAGCGCGGCGCTCAGCGCGTCGGCGTCGGCGATCTCCCAGCCGTAGTACGCGCCGCCGTCCTGCTCTCCCGCCTCGACGGTGACGCGGTGGTGCACGTCGTCGATGCGGAAGTGGGTGGCGCCGTCCTCTCCCGCGACGCGCTGCATGCCGAGGATGTCCGTGGCGTACGTGGTGAAGGCGTCCGGCTCGCGCGCGGACAGGCCGAGGTAGCCGAGCTGCTTGATGTCCATGCCTGTTGTCTCCTGGTCGTACGAGGTCAGAACGCGTCGGTGAGGAAGCCGCGCAGCAGCGCCGCGTACTGGGCGGCGCGCTCGATCTGCACCCAGTGGCCGCAGTGCGGGAAGATGTGCAGTTGCGCGTTGGGCAGGTGCTGCTGCAGGAAGACACTGGAGTCGGGGGTGACGAAACGGTCCTCGCGGCCGTGCACGATGAGGAACGGGTGGGGCATCCGGCGCAGCGCCGACGGCGGCACGGCCATCTCGGCGGGCGAGGAGGAGAAGAAGCGCTCGAAGGAACGCCGCACCTCGGGCCGCATGACCTCCTTGTAGCGCGTCTCGGTGATCTCCGAGATCGACGTGCCCAGCGCGTCCTCGTCATAGACGAACCACTTGGTGAGGTTCTCCAGCGCGCTGATCGTCGGGTCCTTGTAGAAGGACACCATCCGCATGACCTCGGGCGTCGGCTGCGAGTGCCCGCCCGCGCTGCCCATCAGGGAAACGCGGGCGAAGCGCTCCGGCGCCGTCATCACCAGGTGCATGGCGAGCGCGCCGCCCATCGAGTTGCCGACCAGGTGCGCCCGCTCGATCCCGCGGACGTCCATCAGAGCGAGCACCTGCTCGACCCGCATGCGCATCCATCCGGTCAGGCTGCCCGGCATGTCCTCGGGATGGTCGGTGCGGCCGTAGCCGACGAGGTCGGGAGCCAGCACGTGATAGTCGTCGCTCAGGGCGGGGATGAAGCCGCTCCAGTTCGACACCGCGTTGGCGCCGGGGCCGCCGCCGTGCAGCAGAATTACGGTCTCGTGGGCCTCGTCGCCGCTTTCCAGGAAGAAAGTGGAATAGCCATGGGTTTCGACGGTGCGCTCGGTCACTAGAATGGGCTCCTTCCCGTCATGCACGGGCATTGCTCAGGATGCGCAGTGATCGGGTGAACGGCCGGGATCAGGCCCGCCAGGCGACGGCGGGCTTGGCCTTTTCACCTCTCGCATTGCTAACTTGTGCGCTGTCGCACCACCGTAGACAGACACCCTGTTGAAGCGCTTCGTACGATCTGTCGCTATTTGTTGGTGCCGATCCGACGTTGTGTCGCAGGAGAGGAGCAACCCCGGTGAGCCTTGATGACGCCGTCCAAGATCTGGCCGATCGCCTCGGCGTGGCGCTGGTGGTGCTCGACCACGACCTGAAGATCGCGGCGTTCAGCGTCCACGACACCGACGCCCGGCTCGCCCGGCTCGCGCGGTTGCTCGCGGGCTCGACGGCGCCGGTGACGAAGTCGCTGGTCAAGGAGTATCGGCTGCACCACGCCAAGCACGGCGTGCGGGTGACCCAGGACGACGGGGAGCTGGTCGTCCTGCCGTTGCGTCACGAGCAGCAACTGCTCGGCTACGTCTACTACGTCGAGGACCGGGAAACGCCGTGCGCCGACGACCTCGAAATCCTGGAATCCGCCGCGCCGGAAATGGGCGCGCTGCTCTCGTTGCGGATCTCCGAGCGCAGGCACGGCAAGGAGAATTCGAAGCACCTTCTCGCGGCATTGCTCGGAGGATCGCCGGAGGCCCGCTCGAAGGCAGCCGAAACCCTCGTCCGGGACGATCTCATCGACGATGTCGAGAATTACTCGGTTCTCGTTCTCCAGGCTCCGGAATCGTCCTCGAAGTCGGTGACGCGACTTGCCGTCGAGGCGACCCTTGAATTCACCACGAGATCGACGACCGTGAAGATCGTCGGTGCCGTTCTCGGGGCCGAGGGAATCGTTCTCTTTCCGCGTCCGGTCAATCACGACAGGCTTGAACGCGCACTCGCCGGTCCCGATCTGGAAGAGGTCGTGGCGGGCGTGGGCGGCGTGAAGCCGTCCTTGACGGAGGCGGTGCACTCCTACCACGAGGCCCAGCTCGCCTCCCGCGCCTCCCGGCTGGATCGGCACCGTTACGGCAAGCGGGTCTTCTGGGAGGACCTCGGCATCGACCGACTGTTCCTGCAACTGCCGCTCGACCGGCTGACGCCGAGCCAGCTCCCCACCGGAGTGCGACGCCTGCTGAACGCGCCGCACGGCGTCGAACTCGCGACGACCCTGGAGGGCTACCTCGACAGCGGTGGCGAGATCCAGGGCACGGCACGACGTCTGCGCATCCACCGCAGCACGCTCTACTACCGGCTCGACCGCATCCGCGAGGTCATCGACTGCGACATCACGGACGGGTCGGTCCGCCTGGAACTGCACGCCGGCCTCCGCATCGCCCGCCTCGCCGGCCTATGGCCACACAAGTGAGCTTCCGGCGCCCACCACGTCGACCGCAGGCCGGGCCGGGGGCGAGCGGGCGCTCAGTCCGTCGCTGTCCCGGCGCCCGCGGGGAGCGAGGAAGCGTGCGCGTGCACCCACCAGGCGAGCGGGAGTGCGATCAGCACCACCGCCTGGATCGCGAGCAACGCCGGAACGATGCCCCAGCGGTCTGCCACCAGGCCGGCTCCCAGGGCGACGAGCGCGTAGAGCACGCTGCCGAGCAGCGACGCGAGCGAACCCATCGTCGCGCGTTCCCGGTCGGTGAACTCGCGCTGCAGCAACGTCTGCTGGGCGATCGTCGACATGCCGTAGGCCGGGGACCCGAGCAGCAGAGGCGAGAACACCGTCGGCTTGACCAGCGCCAGGAAGTTCGCCACGTTGTCGAACAGCTCACCGAACAGCAGAGTGCGGGCCGCGCCCACCCGGCCGATCATCCAGCCACTGACGCGGAAGCCGATGAAGGCCACGCCATGGCCGAAGGTGCGCCACAGGCCCAGCGCCCAGAGCGGCCACAGCCCCGTCACGAACACGGGCGACAACTGGGCCGCGCTCTCGCTGCTGTAACGAAGCGCCGACACCAGCGTCATCCGGCGGAGCACCGGATTACGTCGGATGCCGCGCAGAGCCGATCCGAGATGCGCCGGCACGCTCGACTCCCGCGGGCTGTGCACCCGCGGTTCCCGGACCCGCAGGGCGACGAGCACGCACAGCACCTGCGGCACGACCGACAAGACGACCACCACCCGCGGCGACCAGGTGCCGGCGACCACGCCGCCCAGGGCTGCCGCCAGTGCGAGCGCGATCTGGAACATCGAGTTCACCCGGCCCGAGTGCCGGGGGAACTCCTCCTCCCGGCCGGCTTCGAGCAACGTGTCGTAGAGCAGGGACTCGTTGTTGCCGCTCCACAGCGAGGTCGCCAACCCCTCCAGCACCACGGCCGCAAGGAGGAGGCCGTAGCCGGAAGCGCCGGCGTAACCGAGATGGGCGGCCGTCATGACGACGGCGCCGGCGATCATCGTGCCGCGTCGGCCGAGGCGGTCGGAGAGCACCCCGGTAGGCACTTCGAACGCCGCCGAAGACAGCATCTTCACCGCCAGGAGGCTGGCGGCGGCGGCGTACGAGCCGGTGACCTGCGCGAAGTAGATGACCATGATCGGCCCGTACAGGCGGAAGTCGCCGAGGAAGTTGAACCAGCTCAGCAGGCGGACATTCCGGCTGACAGTCTGGTCAGCGGGGCTCGGAGCCGACGTCGACGGTTGAGGTTTCCTGCCGAGCAGGCGTTCGACCAGGACACGAACATGGAGCAGTGAAGAATGACGAGCGGACACAGCAAAACTCCCGGAAGGGCGAACGGAGACGCCGAACAGCGCCAAGGGTCGGTGACACGTGTCACTTCGCCCCGGTGACCGGGATGTGTGCTGACTTCGCTGCTACACGCGCGGCGTCACAAGGCCGCGACTGCGGTCACCAAGGGGCGAACGGAAGCTCCGGTCATCGTCGTGGACATCAGGCTCCTCAGTTCCCCAGGCGGACGGGATTCCGCATCGGCTCCGACCCTAGCGGCCGAAGGACCTACATGTCCGCTGAATTACGGTCACACGGCGGCCTCGCGCGGTGCATATCGATCTAGCAGGGAGTGCCGCCCGTTTCAACCTCAAACGGGCCCTGATCTCCCCTCCGAGCGGACGGGTGCTTCCGCCGTTCGCAGGAAGGCCGAACTCATCTCCGGTGGGGAGTTTCCGGACAGCGAGCCACCCTAGCGTGGCCGTCATGAACTACGCATTGCTCAGACGGGGCGTGGCCGCCGCGGTCGCGGTCGGACTTCTGGTCACCGGGCCCGCCGTACAGGCCGCGTCGAAGCCCGTCACTGTGGCCCTGCCCAAGCCGACAGGTCCGCGCGAGATCGGCACCGTCGCGCTGCACCTGCGCGACAGCTCCAGGGCCGACCCGTGGATCAAGACGCACGACCGGCGTGAGCTGATGGTCAGCCTGTGGTACCCCACCCGTCGTCCGGACGGCCACCCCGCCGCGCCCTGGCTGCCGCCTCGCGCCGCCGAGGCCTTCTACCGCACCAACGGCCTCTCGCCCGCGGCTGTCAGCCTGCCCTTGACCCATGGCCGAGAAGGGGCCCCGGTGGCGGGTCGAGAGCTGCCCGTCGTGCTGTTCTCACCCGGCAACGGCGCCGACCGTTCCATGAACACCGCCACGGTCGAAGAACTGGCCAGCCGGGGCTACATGGTGGTCACGATCGATCATCCAGGCGATGCGGGAGAGGTGGAGTTCCCCGACGGCACGGTCACCGGCCGGGTCCTGAAGCCGGTCCCGGTGAGCCGGCTGGAGGAGAAGGCCGAAGAGGTCAAGGTACGGGTGGCTGACACGCGCTTCGTGCTGGACCAGCTCAAGGAACTGAACAAGGGGCAGAACCCCGATGCCGAAGGCCGGAAGCTGCCGAAGGGGCTGCGTGGCGCGTTCGACCTGAGCAGGGTCGGCATGTTCGGCCATTCCGCGGGAGGAGCGACGGCCGCCGCGACGATGCTGGAGGATCGGCGGGTCAAGGCGGTGCTGAACCTGGACGGACCCGCACTCGGCAAGGTGGCCGCCAAGGGATTGACCAGGCCGTACATGCTGATGGAGGCCGAGATCTTCGACAAGCCCATCCGCGGGCAGAAGGCCTTCTGGTCCCGGCTGAAGGGCTGGCGGCTGCACGTGAAGACCAAGGGCGCCAAGCACAATTCCTACACCGACCTGCCGCTGGTGTACGAGCAGGCGGCGCCGGTGATCGGCCTGTCGAAGGAGCAGTTGCAGGCGGTGAACGGGACACTGTCGGCGGCGCGTTCCGTGGCCGTCACCCGCGCCTACACCACGGCCTTCTTCGACCTGCATCTACGGCGCAAGGGCAACCTGCTCGACAAGCGTTCCTCGCGGTTTCCCGAGGTGCGGGTGATCGCCCGTTAGGGCTCACACGACCATCTGGATGGATCACCCCGGGGGCGGTGGGTCATCAGGCGCTGGGCCAGCACTTTCGCATCTGCGGGCGATATGGAAGGATCCTTCTCCGCATCGATCATGCCGAAGGATCACGTATGTCCATCAAGGCGATCGTGTTCATTGCCTTCCTCTTTGTTGGTGCCGGTGTGCTTGCTGGGGTGATGCCCCTTACCGAAGGTGGCTCGGAGTGTGGTTCGGCCTTCATCTCGCCGTCCGATTCCGCCGGTCAGGACCATGTGAACGCGTGCGAGGACGTTCGCAATCTCGTTCAGATCCCGACCACGATTCTGCTGGCCGTCGGCGGTGTGTTGCTCCTCGCGGCCTTCTTCGTGGATGTGGGTCTGACGATGGAGAGACATCGAAGAGAAGAGCAGTGAGGCCGGCCTGGAGATCCGTACGGGCTCCGGCCGGAGAACCCCAGCGCAAGCTCTCGACGACCGCCTGCCATCGCTCCCGATCTCCCCAAACCAGGAGGTGATGGCCCCTGTGCCCACTCGTGAGGCGAGGCGGCGGATACGGGACGCCGCCTCAGCCGAAGTCGTCCGATGGTGACGTCGCACCGTATGTCGTCCGGCCGGACAACGCGGGAGTGTCTCGAAGAACGGCGAGGAAGTTGGCCGTCATGGGCTGAACGCGATCACGGTTCCACACCACGGCGATCTGCCACTCCGCCACCGGATGAAGGACCGGGGTGACGGTGACCGGCGGGGGCGCGATGCGGCCGGCGCGGGCCGGGACGAACGCCGCGCCCACCCCGGCTGCCACGAGCGCCAGCACGGTCTGCAGGTCGTCTGCCTCCTGGACGACGTCGGGACGAACCGTGAGGGCCCCGCACAGCCGTTCGATCTGCCCGACCAGGCCCGGCCCTCTGTCCTTCCTCAGTTGCACGAACCGGTGACGAGCGACCCAGCGCGGCAGGTCTGACGCGTCCTGCGGCGGCGAAGTGTGCTCGCCGGTCGAGGCGAGGGCGAGGCGATCGGTGTCCAGCACCATGTGGGCCCAGGCGTCCCCCTCGGGAAGCCGGACGAAGCCCACATCGAGTTCCCCGGTCGCGAGCCGGTCGAACTGCTCCTGGGAGGACATGTCGTCCAGGGTGACGTGCGCGTCGGGATGGCGCCGACGGAAGGCGGCCACGGCGCGCGGGGCCAGATCGATGCTCGACAGCCCGAAGCCGACCGACAGGCGCCCGATCTCCCCGGCGGCCGCCCTGGTGATGCGCAGAGCCAGGGCATCGGCGCGCCGCACCAGATCCTGCGCCTCGGGCAGCAGGATCGCCCCCAGGTCGGTGAGCGTGGCACCGTGCCGCCCGCGGTGGAACAGCCGGCCTCCCACCCGTGCCTCCAGGGACTGGATCTGCTTGGTCAGCGTCGGCTGCGTCACCAGCAGCTTCTGCGCGGCCGAACCGTACCTGCCCAGCTCGGCCACCGTCAGGAAGGCGCGAAGCAGCATCAATTCCATTCCTGGAGTCTATAGAAAGCCATATGGAATTCATTGGACGCATGGAAGACGCGTATGGTCACCTGCTGTCGAAACGGCGACGTGGAGGAGTCAGCAGTGGAACAAGGTGACGTGGCGGTGCGCGGCGCGACCGTTCAGTTCGAGCCCCGGCCCGACGACAAGAGCTACAACCTGGCCAGGATCGAGCATTACGTGCGCGAGGCGACCGCCGCGGAAGTGCGGATCCTCGCCTTCCCGGAGATGTGCCTGCTGGGGTACTGGCACCTGCGCCGACACCCCGTCGACCGGCTCCGCGAGCTGGCCGAGCCGCTGGCCGGGCCGTCGATCTCGGTCGTCCGGCAGCTGGCGGCCGATCACGGCATGGCCATCGGGGCCGGCTTCCTGGAGATCGACGAGCAGGGTCGCCTGTTCAACAGCTACGCCGTGTGCATGCCGGACGGGAACGTCCACTGCCACCGCAAACTGCACGCCTTCGAACACGAGGCGATCAGCAGTGGCGATTCCTACACCGTCTTCGACACCCCCTGGGGCGTACGCGTGGGCGTGCTCATCTGCTGGGACAACAACCTGGTCGAGAACGTCCGGGCAAGTGCGCTGCTGGGTGCGTCGATCCTGCTGGCCCCCCACCAGACCGGCGGCACCGACTCACGCAGCCCCCACGGGATGCGGCCGATCCCCGCGCAGCTCTGGCACGATCGCCGCCGCGCCCCGGAGGCGATCGAGGCCGAGCTGCGCGGCCCCAGCGGACGCGGGTGGCTGATGCGCTGGCTGCCCGCCCGCGCCCATGACAACGGCCTGTTCATCCTGTTCAGCAACGGCATCGGCCAGGACGACGACGAGATCCGCACAGGCAATGCGATGGTCATCGACCCCTACGGCCGCATCCTCGGCGAGACCTGGAAGGCGGGGGACGACATGGTGATCGCCGACCTCGACCTCTCCCTGCTGCCGCTGTCGACGGGCCGGCGATGGCTCCAGGGACGACGCCCGGAACTCTACGACATCCTCACCCGCCGGTTCGGAGACGAACGCGAGCCTCGTGCCGCGCGATTCGCCACCGATTCGGTGCCACTCCACCGCGCCCCCACCGACCACGACGGGCCGGCCACCTGAGCCACCAGCGGGGCGACACCCGGTCATCGGCCGCGTTCGTCCTGGCGGTGGCGCTCCGGCAGCTCACAGGCGGCACGTAGAGAGGGGCGGAGGTGCCGTGTGCGGACATGGCCACGTTCGGTGATCGCAGCTCGCTCATTTCGCCATGGTCGAGCCGCTGCTCGCCGCCACCACCCCGGAGGGTTCACCCGGGTCACGCAACAAGCCCACCGCGACAAGGGCGGTCAGCCAGAGCAACGCCGCGGCACCGGAGCGACGCCGCCACGGCGGACCGGCACCCCCAATGCCCTGCCAGCCAGGGCGCCCCTGCCGCACCCACCGCGTTCGCCGCGGCCGGCGGAGCGAGCGCCAGCCCCGCTTGGAGGGGAGTGAACCCATCCAGGAGCAGCGCCACGCCTGTGCCCCCTGCCAGCGCCGTCCCGGCGGACGGGTGGTCGCCCACCTGCTTCCCGGCGTAGACCGCCAGCCCGAGGCCGGCGATGGACAGCGCCGCGTCCGCCGGATTCCACCGGCGTGGCGCGGGGTCCCTGGACTCGGGGATCAGCCGGGCGCCGGCGATCAGCGCGAAGGCCACGAGGGGCACGTTGACCAGGAAGACCGCGCCCCACCACCAGCGCGCCGCCGAGAACCGGCCCGACGGTGGCGCCCGCGCTGTGCGCCGCGGCGGCGGAGGCGACGCCGAACACGGCGAACCCGGCCGGCACCATCTGTTTCCTGCCGAGCCGGTCGCCCAGCGTTCCGCAGGTCACCAGGAGCGCCGCCACCGTGAGCGAGTAGACGTCGACGATCCACGACACCTCGGTCGCGCCGGGCATCAGCTCTTCGGTCAGGCTCGGCAGGGCGACGTTCAGCACGGTCAGATCGATGCCGACCAGGAACAGGCTCGCGCACACCGCGAGAACCGCCCACCCCTCCGAGGCATGCACCACGTCGCACGACGCCTGGCGTGGGCGCTGCCTGGCGGACATCATGACTTCTGTCATCTCCCGCTCGTGATTGCGGCATCTGCCCCGAACGCCGCACCTCCGACAGGATCGAACCATGACGAAGAACGCGAAGAACACCACCCCGAACTGGATCGTCGGCCTGGCCGCGGGCGTCGCGCTGGGCATGGGCCTCGGCGTGACCCTCCACAACCTCCTCCTCGGGCTCGCGATGTCGGTCTGCCTCGGCGCGGCCCTGGCCTACGCGCTCCCCGCGAAGCGCACGCAGGACCAGCAGTAGGCGATCCCGCGCACCGGGAAGGCCGTCTCGGCCAGGTGACGCCACGAGCGACGGGCCCCGCGACCACGCGAGGGCCCTTCCGCTTTCTCCGGAGCCGTTCCCGTCTCCCGAACATCGCCGAGGCCCGCGGCCGGTCGTCGCGGTCGTCAGCGACCAGCACCTGAACGAGCTCACCCGCGCGCCGCTGCCCTCGGCCTGGGGACGCCGTCCGGAACGGCCCGCGGCGTCCGGCCCGCGCTCAGCCACAGGACGGTGAACACGGCGCAGGCCAGCATCACGGCACCCGCCACGAGGAAGGCGCTGTTGAGGCCGGATTCGAAGGAGGCTCCGCCGGACTCCCGCGTGTGAACGATAGCCCCGAGCACCGCCACGCCGAGCACCGCGCCGATCTGCCGGGTGGTGCTGCTGACGCCCGAGGCCAGGCCGCCCTCCTGCGGGCTGACCGCCTGGATGGCGGCCCCGGTCAGCGGCGACATGGTGAGAGCGAACCCGATGCCGACGACCGCCAGCCGCCACCACACGTTCCCGTAGCCGGTGTCGGCGTGCACGAAGCCCAGCGCCAGCAGCCCCAGCCCGGCCAGCGCCAGGCCGAGGCCGGCGACGACGCGGAAGCCGTACCTGGCCGCGAACCGGCCCGCGTACGGGCTGACGATCACCATGGCCAGCGAGAAGGGAAGCGTCCGCAGCCCGGCGACCAGGATCGAAGTGCCCTGGACGTAGACGAAGAACTGGGAGAAGAAGAACGACGACCCCATCAGCGCGAACCCGACCACGACCATCGCCGTGTTGGACACCGTGAACAGCCGCTGACGGAACAGCCGCAGCGGCAGCATCGGCGTCGACACACGACCCTCGACCACGACGAACGCGACCAGCAGCACCAGCCCGGCGGCGAAGCTGCCCAGGATCACCGGCGAGGTCCAGCCTCGGGAACCGCCCTCGATCAGGCCGTAGGTCACAACGCCCACGCCCGCGACGGACAGAACCGTGCCGGGGACGTCGATCGGCGGCGCGCTCGCGTTGCGGGATTCCCCCAGCACGCGCAGCCCGGCCAGCAGCAGGACCGCCCCGATGGGCAGGTTGACCAGGAAGATGGCGGGCCAGCCGAAGGACTCCACCAGGATCCCGCCCGCCAGCGGTCCGGCGGCCAGGCCGATGCCGCTGAACCCGGCCCACAACCCGATCGCTCTGACGCGCTCCCCCGGGGCGGGATACGCGGCGGTGAGCAGCGCCAGCGAGGCGGGGCTCAGCGCCGCGGCCCCGACGCCCTGCAGCACCCGCCCGGCGATCAGCCAGCCGATCGAGGGCGCCAGCGAACACACCACCGACGCGGCCGTGAACACCACCACCCCGGCCAGGAACACCCGCCTGCGGCCGAACCGGTCGGCGAAGACGCCGCCCGACAGCAGCAGCATGGCCACCAGCAGCACGTAGGCGTCGACGATCCACTGCAGGCCGGTCAGCCCGGTGTGGAGCCGCTGCTGCATGTCGGGCAGGGCGGCGCCGACGATCGTGTTGTCGAGCAGCACCATGAACTGACCTGCGCAGGTCAGGGTCAGCAACGCTTTCACGCAAATCCTTCCTCAGAGCAGTTGATTCTCGCGCTGTGAACGCGGTCAAGGGTGTGCGGAATCTTCTCCAAGCTCGGCCATCGGTTCGCGCCCGATTTGCCGGCCTGGACGCCCCGCGATCAAAAAGTCGATTCCATGAATGTGCACCCTAATGGCACGCCGCAAGCGCTCAAAAAACCGAAAAAACTGCCTCTGGGATATCTTTTCCCAGGTCAGATGGGGTGTCGGCGGTGAAGCCACAGAATGGCGTTCCGCACAATGAGATAGATGTCTCTCTGCTCATCGGTGCGTAGCCATATCGAGCGAGATTTGTCCAGTAGTGAAATCTGCGGGCTTAGAAACGGGCCATTAAGAGGAGAGGCCGCCTTTTGGGCCCTCCCTGGTGGCCGAACGGCGCATCAAGACCCGCCGCCAGGTCGGCCGCGACGCCGTCGCCGCCATGGCCGCGATGGTGCCGAGAGCACCCTGCCGTCTCTAAGGCGATCATCGGCTGGGCTGCCAACTTCGGGGCAGCGGTTGATCGGCCGTTCCGCCTCCAGTTCCGTCCACGGAAATGTGGCCGTCCTCCGGCGCGCCGGAGGACGGCTGCGGCGGCCGTGCCGGATCCAGTACCGGCGAGATGCGTTAGGAGGTCAGCCGTTCCACGCTGAGGGTGAAGGCGGGGTGGGCGGCCGGCGCCACGTTCGGCCACGGCATCGCGACCAGCGGCAGCCCCAGGCCGATCGCTTCGTTCAGCAGCCCGAATGCCGACGTGTCGGAGATCCCGCCCGCCCATTTGTTGATCGTCGCCGGGACCACCGCCATCGCGTCGGCCGGTGGCAGCACGTCCGCTCCTCCGGCCGTTTGCAGTCCTGCGGACCGGATGGCCCGTCAACCGTGGTGCTGGGCGGCGGTCAGTGCCGATGCGTCCGGCCTGCAACCGACCCCGGACGCCCCCTGGCGGACCTAGCCGAAGACCACCTCCTTGTAGTTGCCCACCTTGCGCTTGGTGTACAGGTAGGTGCCGCCGGCGGGTACGTTGCGCTCCTCGACGACCCCGGACGTGTTGAGCTCGGCCAGCGCCTGCAGCTGCTTGGAGGTGTCGCCGCTCTGGGTGCCGAACCCGATGGGCAGGAACGGGTGGCGCCAGCCCTGCTGGGAGGCGGCGTCGGTCACGGTCTCGCCTTCGCGCTGCGCGGGCCGGAAGCTGTAGGGGATCTCGTAGTGGTCGAGGACCACCTTGCAGAAGTCGCAGACGGGCGCGCAGCACTTCAGGTACTTGATGGACGACAACTTCTTCTCGCCCACCGCGGCCAGGATGCACATCTCGGCGTGGTTGCTGACGTTGTCGCAGAACGGGCCGGCGATGCACACCAGCCGGTCGGTGTTGAGGCGCCGGGACTCGATCTCGCTGACGATGGCGTCCGGGCCCTCGCCGGTGACGCCGCCGAGGCCGTTGGACTTGGTGAACCAAAGGTTGTCGTCGACGATGGCGAGCGTGTAGTTGGTGGTCTTGCCGAACTTCTTGCCGGCGATCCACTCGACCAGGGAGTCGATGTCGGACTTCTGCAGTGTCATGGGGCCCCTCCTCCTCGTGACTGTCCACTCGGGTCGGAGGGCGTACGGGCGCGGAAAATACCCCGGTGAGCGATCCCCACCCGCACCCCGCCTCCGAGGACTTCTCCCG
This sequence comes from Nonomuraea sp. NPDC047529, assembly GCF_040642995.1. Lineage (NCBI taxonomy): Bacteria > Bacillati > Actinomycetota > Actinomycetes > Streptosporangiales > Streptosporangiaceae > Nonomuraea > Nonomuraea sp. NPDC047529. The sequence goes on from NZ_JBEYTJ010000015.1 coordinate 187,135, forward strand.
CGTGCCGGCTCAGGTGCCCGGGGCTTTCGTGTTCCTGGGCACGCGTCCGGCGCGCCTGAGCCGCGACGAGGCGGAGGAGAACCACTCGCCACGCGCCGAGTTCGACGACGTGGTGCTGAACGATGGCGCGCGGCTCCTGGCCGAACTCGCGGTACGGCGACTGAACGCGTACGCGATGAATGCGGCGATGCATTTGTAGGCGACGCATGTCGCGGGGTCGGCTCCGGTGCATGCGGGCGGCCCCCGGAGTGGTTCTCCAGGGGCCGCGAGGGCAGGCGGCGCCAGGGGCTACGGCGTGATTTCGCGCACGAGCCTGGTGGTCCAGCCGCACCAGACGAGGCCGGGCAGGAACGCCCCGCCGGCCTCGTCCAGGTGATCCTCGACGTAGGGGATCGTCGCGTCGCAGACCTCGATGATCTGGTCGAAGAAGTCGATGGTGTCGGCGTTCAGGTGGTAGCTCCAGCGCGGGTTGAAGTCGGTCTGGCGCTTGAGGATGCGTCCGACGACGTGCGGCCGGTCCATGGTCTCGCCGTTCACCAGGTCGCGAGCGTGTTGGATCTTCGCGGGGTCGGTGAGCTTGACGATGAACTCCTCGCGGGTGATGTCGGTCATCACGAAGTAGGCCGCGTCCGCCGCCTGGGCGGGGGCGGGGGCGGTGACGCCGAGGGCCGCGACGGCGACGAGCGCCGTGAGGGTCTTGGTCAGGATGCTGCGCATGGGGATCCCTTCACCAGGTGTGACTGCATTGCGTAGCGGAATGGCAACGCCAAGTAATCACACGGCTTGCCGCCCAGCACCTGACGCCACCGTGACAACGCAGTCACCCCGGCCGACATGAGCGCCCCCGTTCAGCCTCGGCGCACCGGTCCGTCAGTGACGGACTGGCAGGTGGTGCTCTCGCTGGTCGCGGCGGGCAAGGGCGTCTCGCCGGCCGGCGTCTGGGCGGCCGAGTACCACGTCCGGCCCGGCCTGGTCTTCGTGCCGTTCCACGACGCACCGCCGATCGAGTCGGGGCTGGTGTGGCCCACCGCCAGGCAGACTCCCCTGGGCGAGGCGTTCGCCCAGGCGGTCGCGGCGATCGAGGTCAATGCCTGACGTCGTCGGGGACGTCCGGGGCCGGGCCGCAGTGGCCGACGGAGTAGGTTCTCTCCCGTGACTGACATTCGACTTCTCGCTCCAGCGGAACTGCCCCTGTGCCGGCGGCTCGAAAGTGATCGCGAGTGGTCCACCGACGAGGCCAAATGGCGGCTGATGTTCGAGGTGGGCGAGGTGTACGCCATCGACGCGGCCGACGGCGACGGCCTGGCCGGGTGCGTGGTGGTGACCCGCCACGGCGACGCGCTGGCCGACGTCGGCATGATGCTGGTCGCCGCCAGGTACGGCAGGCAGGGGCTCGGCACGCGGCTGATGGAGCACGCCCTGGAAGTCGCCGGGGACCGCGTCGTGGAGCTGACCGCGACCCGGTTCGGGCGCCCCGTTTACGAGCGGCTGGGCTTCGGGCCCACCGGCAGCCTGACGATCACGATGGGCCCGATGGAGGGGGCGTCGTCGTCCGGGGTTCGCGTGGCGACACCGGAGGACCACGCCGCGCTCCTCGCCCTGGACGCCGAGGTCACCGGCGCCGACCGGAGCAAGGCGCTGACCGCGCTGCTGGCCACGGCCGAGCGCACGGTCGTCACCGACGGCGGCTTCGCCGTGGCCTGGAACGCCGGCCCTCACCGCGTCATCGGCCCCGTCGTCTCACCCTCGGAGGAGGCGGCCCGCGAGCTGATCCTGGCCGCCGCCCACGGCTCCGACCGCGACGTGCGGATCGACCTGCTGGACGCCTACCCGGGCCTGCGCCCGTGGCTCACCAAGCTGGGGCCCACGGAGGGACCCGCGGCCCTGCCGACGATGGTCCACGGCGCCCGCCGCCACCCGGGCGACCGTGGGCGATACGTCGCGCCCATCCTCATCTCGATGGGCTGACCGGCCGCCGCCCGGAGCGGGGGAGGAGTCGGCACGTTCGTACAAGTGCCGCCGTGATCCACCGGAGCATCCTGGGGACGGACGACCGTTCCCAGGAGAGGGTCACGATGCTCAATCTGTCGATCGTTCTGGAAGACAGCGCCCGCAACGCGCCGGACCGTACCGCCCTGGTCCTCGGTGACCTGCGCCTGTCGTACGCCGTGGTGGACTCCGTCGCGAACCAGGTGGCCAACCTGCTGGTGACGCGGGGGATCGGCAGGGGCGACAAGGTGGCGCTGCTCTGCCCGAACCTCCCCTACTTCCCGTTCGTCTACTTCGGCATTCTCAAGGCCGGGGCGACCGTGGTCCCGCTCAGCGTGCTGCTGCAGCCGCGCGAGATCATCTACCACCTGACCGACAGCGACGCCAAGGCGCTCTTCTGCTTCGAGGGCACCGATGAGCTGCCGACGGGGGCGCGCGGGCGGGAGGGGTTCGACGGCACGCAGGGCTGTGAGCACTTCTTCGTCCTGCCCGCCACGCCGCTGGCCGCCGAGTCGGAGCACGGCGAGTCGTTCTGGGCGGCGCTGGACGGCATGCCCGGGAAGTTCGAGACGGTTCGAACCGGGCCGGAGGACGTCGCGGCCGTCCTCTACACCTCCGGCACCACCGGCCGGCCCAAGGGCGCCGAGCTCACCCACGCGAACCTGCTGATCAACGCCGTCGTCAGCGACCAGATGTTCCCCGCCGATCCCGAGGGTGACGTCTCGCTCGCCGTACTGCCGCTCTTCCACTCCTTCGGCCAGACCTCCGTCATGAACGTGAGCCTGCGCCGCCGCGCCACCCTGGTGCTCCTGCCACGCTTCGAGCCCGGCCAGGCCCTGGAGCTCATGCGCCGGGAGAAGGTGACCATGTTCGCCGGGGTGCCCACCATGTACTGGGCGATGTTGTCGAAGATCCACGCGGAGGGGGCCGAGGTGCCCCCGACGCTGCGGGTGGCGGTGTCGGGGGCGGCCGCCTGCCCGGTCGAGGTGCTCAAGGATTTCGAGGCCACGTTCGGCATCCCGATCCTGGAGGGTTACGGCCTGTCGGAGACGTCGCCCGCGGCCTGCTTCAACCAGCTCAGCCGGCCCACCAAGCCCGGCACCATCGGCTTCCCCCTCTGGGGGGTGGAGATGCGGCTGGTGGACGGCGACTGGAACACCGTCCAGGGCGAGGGGCCCGGCGAGATCGCCATCCGCGGTCACAACGTCATGAAGGGCTACCACGGGCGACCCGAGGAGACCGCAGAGGTCCTGCGGGACGGCTGGTTCCGCACCGGCGACATCGCCACCCGCGACCAGGACGGCTACTACGCCGTCGTCGACCGCACCAAGGACCTGATCATTCGGGGTGGGTTCAACGTCTACCCGCGCGAGCTGGAGGAGGTGCTGATGACGCACCCGGCGGTCTCGCTGGTGGCGGTGGTCGGCGTGCCGCACGGCTCGTACGGGGAGGAGGTCAAGGCGTACGTCGTCCCGTCGGCCGGTGCGACGGCGAGTGAGGACGAGCTCGTCGCCTGGTGCCGGGAGAACATGGCGGCCTACAAGTACCCGCGGACCATCGAGTTCCGTGAGAGCCTGCCGATGACCGCGACCGGCAAGATCCTCAAGCGCGAGTTGCGCCAGGCGCTCGCCCGGGGGTCAGGGCAGCCAGTCGATCGCGGCGGCGAGCTCGGAGGGCACGCTGCCGAAGGTGCGCCGGAAGGCCCGGGTGAAGTGCGGGCCGTCGGCGAACCCGGCCGCGTGCGCGGCCGCCGTCAACGTCTCCCCGGCGGCCACCCGGTCGATGGCCCGCCGCAGGCGCAGCCACCGCACGTACGGCCGTAGCGGGAGCCCCACGTGCGCGCTGAACAGGTGCGCGAGCCGGCTCGGCGACAGGTGGACCGCGTCCGCGACCGCCCGCAGCCTTACCGGTCCTCCTGCCAGGAGCGCGGGGATGACGGCGATCGCCGCCTCCACCGCCGGGTGCGGCGGGACGCCGCCGGGGCCGCCGGGGCCGACGAGGCCGCCGGAGCCGCTCCACGCCTCGACGGCGCGCAGCGCGCCGGCTGCCTCGGCCGAGCGCGCGTGACCGACCGGCGGCTCGGTGAACATGAGCGGCCGTGTTCCCACACGGCTCGCCGGCTGCGAGCTCACGGGCTCGATCGGCGGAAGGCCGTGTCCGGCCCGGGTGGCGGACGGTGACCAGGACGAAGCCCCCGGCCCGGCGCCGGCGCGCGCGAGCAGGGACCTGCCCGGCGAACTGCGCGGATCCAGGTGGGCGAGCAGGGCGTCGCGCGCCCCGGTCAGCACCGTGTGGCCGGTGTCGGGCGGGACGACGGCGACGCGCGTGGTCAGCTGTTCGCCGTGGGCGTCGGCCAAGGTGAACGGCTCGGCGGCGATGATGAGCTGGACCGCGTGGTGCGCGTGCAGGTCGTTGCCGCCGATATCGCCGCCGTACAGCATGAGGCCGGGCCGCAGGAGACACCAGCCGCGCCAGGCACGCGACATCACTCCGCCCTCCTTCTCAGGGGGTGGGCCCGCTGCGCCCGGCCGGTCCCCGAAGCCGGCCGGCGTCCACCCGGCCTGCTCCATCATCTCCCTGACGGGCTCCGCAGCCGGCTTGATGTCATGGATCAGGCCCCATCAGCCAAGGTGTCTCCCCCCGGTCGGCCTCCGCCTCCGGGACCGCCGGCGGTGCGAGAGCGCGCCGGTCACGGCCTCGGCCGGCTCTACGCGCGGCTTCGTACTGCGGCAATCCGCTACATTCTCCGCAGCAGGGTCCTGTCCCAAGCGCGATGGCCAACGTCGGGAGAATCTGTGCTGACGTCTGCGGCGGAACACGTGTCCCTATCCATCCTCGACTTCGACGAGCCCGCCGCTCGGGACCACGTCACCAAGTGCGCGGCCTGCAAGCACTCCCTGCGCGCCGCAGAGTCCCGTGCTCTCGGCGTGGGCCCCGACTGCGCGTCCAAGCTCCTGGTTCAAGCAGGCAGCTCCGGACGGACGGCTCTTTGAGCGACCACCAATGTGAGCGCCCCGCCGGCGCACACGCCGGCGGGCAGCCGTGGCGGTGCCTCGAATGCGGGCTGTCGTGGGAGCCGCTCCCCTTGTCGCCGGTCAGCCGCCCCCGGCGAAGGCTCGCCGTCACCAAGAACGGCGTCATCATCGCTGGTCTGGTGGTTGTGGGCGCGCTCGGCCCATGGAGGTCGCGCCGAGAGGTGATCGTCAGTGACCGTCACTGCCCCACGAGGCCGGTCGCAGCGGCGATCCGCCCCAGGATCTGGCGTAGGGCCGCCACCTCGGCGGGGTCGATGGCGCTCAGCAGGTCCTCGTCGTTCTGCCGCGCCAGCGAGAGCGTCTGGTGCCGCAGGTCCTGGCCGGTCGGTGTCAGCTCGATGAGCTGACGCCGACGGTCTGCGGTGTCCCGTACTCGTCGTACGGCGCCGAGCTTCTCAAGTTCGTCGAGCATGTCGACGACCACACTGGCGGTCACCCCGACGGCCTTGGCCAGCTCCAGTTGCGCCCGGGGCCCGCCCGCCAGGAGTTCGAGGACGGCACAGTGCCGCGGACGCAGGCCGAGCGGGGCCAGGCGATCCGCGAACTGCCCGTTCGCCTGCTGGCCCAGCTTGCCCAGCAAGAACCCCACCGTGTCGGTCAACGACCCTTCCGCTGTCACAGCATCAATGCTAGCGTGCCCATATGATTCGGCAACCGAATGATATGGCTACCTCACTAAATGCGCGTCGATTCGGCGCGCTCGTCGCCGTCCTCAACGTGATCGCCTCCGGCTACTTCGCGGTCACCAGCCTGGTGGACCCGGGCGCGCTGGTGCCCGGAGGCGATCAGGCCGCCCCCAGGACCTATGCCGCCTACATGGTGGTCCGCAGCGTGGTGCTGCTCGGCGGAATGGCCTGGTTGCTGGCCCTGCGCGCATGGCGTGCCCTTGCCCTGCTGCTCGCGTTCAACGGCGCGGTCCAGCTCGGCGACACGGCGATCGGCGCGGCTCACCACCAGGTCCCTCAGACGATCGGCCCCCTGGTGTTCGCCGTCGCCCTGCTGATGGCCGCTTGGCTGCTCACCGGCCGCAATCCGGCCCGGGGACGAGTTCAACCGGCCTCACAGTGAGACCGGCCGCCATCCGCCTCGTCCGCCCAGAGAAATCGACCAGACAGCCCACAGGCGCGCAGCGACCCCCGGACTGGTGGGTCCCCAAGAGCTGAGAGTCCCGTTACCGATCACGTGCCTGATCGGTAACGGGATGTCGAAGGCGGTTACTACTTCAGCACGTCCACGGCGACAGGTGACTGGTTGCCCTGTGCGTCGACCGCGACGACCTCCGCGCGATACTTCACGCCGTCGCGCGTGACCGGGACCGGAATGTCCATGGAGCCGGCGGCGGGCACCACGTCGAAGCGGTTGGCGACCCTGGTGCTGAGCACCTCGTCGCCGTTGTCGGCCCGGGTGACGCGCACCTTGTAGTGGTACACCAACTCGTCGTCCGCGGCCTGCTCGACGCGCAGCGCCAACTGGCCGTCCTTGCCGGTCTGCGCCGACAGGGGGTGCGACGACGTCCAGCGCGGGGCCGTGCGGTTGCGGTTGGCGTCGGTGTAGGTGAAGTTCTCCACGACCTGGGCATCGCTACCGGCCGTCTTGATCTCCCAGGGCTTGCCGGCCAACGTCCCGTCGCTCTGGAACGGCGGCTTCCAGTTCGCCGACCATTTCCCGCCGGTGTACATGTCGTGGAGGTCGGCGTTCAGGTTGATGCGGTTGATGACCGTACGGCCCGGGTAGATCTCGACGGCCAGCCCCTGGGCGGCGGGGGTCTCGAAGCGATTGGCCAGTCGCCCTTCCGCGTCGAGCATCTGGTAACCGTGGTCGATTTCGATGTACGACGAACTGGAGTCGTTGACCGCGGTGAAGTTCTTCTGGTGGATCGAGCGCGGGTCGTTCAGGTTCAGATGCGAATGGCCCGAGAAGTAGATGGCGCGCGGGAACTTCGACAGATCCTCGGCCAGGCGCGGGTTGCTGGTCTGCTGGCCGTCCATGACGGTTCCCGGAACCGGCCGGTGCCCCCCGACGATGATCGGCAGGTCCCGGTAGGCGGGGTTCGCGGAGATCTGGCCGAGCTGATCGCGCAGCCAGGCGGCCTGGGCGGGGGAGTAGTCCTCGGTGTTGACCGTGACGATCGGGATCCCCTTGACGTCGGTGCGGTAGTAACCGGCACCGGAGTCCGGGAACCACTCCTTGGGGTAGCCCGCACGGACTTCGGCCAGGGTCGCGTCATGGTTTCCGTACGCCATGAGCACCTGGGTCGCGTTCATGCCCTTGCGTTCGAGGTTCTCCTTGAAGATGCGGGCGGTCAGCTGGTGATCCTTGCCGCGTCCGTCCCAGTTGTCGTTGATCATGTCGCCGTTGGAGAGGATGGCGTCCGGGGTGCCCAGGACTCCGGCGAAGGTGTCGAAGTAGGACGACCAACGGTGGCGATCGGCCTCGTAGTCGCCGATGTGCACGTCAGAGACGATCATCATGCGGGCGATCGGCTGCTCACCCTCGCGGATGAGGTACCCCTCGGACTTGAAGGCGCCGGCCTGGTTGCCCTTGAAGGCGCGTGCCGTCAGGTTCGTGTCCGCGGTGATGCGGATCGGCTTGCCGGCGTACGTCGGGCTGCTCTTCGTGGGAATGCTGCCGTCGGTGGTGTAGCGGATCGTCTCACCCTGCTTGGCCTTGAGCTCGACGGACACCGCCTGCTCGTAACGGCCGCCGTCGACGCTGAACGCCGGGGCCAGTGGCGTCCCGCCCGGGACGGCTGAGGCGGCTTGTGTCAGCGGGAAGAGTCCCATACCGAGGCCAACCGAGACTGCTGCGATGTGGCGCCAGGTTGCCGATTCTCGGCGACCGGTGAAGTTGGCATGTGGCATGTGGTTGCCCCGATCTCGTCACGACGCACTCGGCGCTGTGACGTGTGCTTCAAAAGTTAACGACTTGAACCTGGAGCACCAAGATGTACGGAAGCGCCGACCTGCATGAAGTTCCTACGACGTCGAAGGTAAGAGGTGACCGTTCGGCCGCTCGACGCACGCGCCGGCCGGCGGCTCTCGCCCGGGACGGGCTCCAGCCGCCGGCCGCATCACCTGTCAGGCGGTCGTGAAGGAGATCCACACGTCCGGCGGGACGTCCGGCCGGTGCGGGACCGCGTGGCGTTCCTCCGTCCACGCCTCGCCGGCGATCGTGGTGGCCACTCGCCTCCAGAACGCCACGGCCGCCGTGTTGGAGTCCTGGAAGGCGATCTTCCACGGGCCGGGATGCCGGGAGATCACGTCCCGCACGACCGTCATCCCGATCCCGGACCGGCGTGCGCCGCGTACGACGAAGAAGCTGTTCAGCACCCGCTCCGGGCCGGACAGCGCGCGTACGAAGGAGAACCCGATCGGGTGGTCGTCGCTGGTGAACAGGTAGGACGCCCAGTCGTCGTCCTGGAACGCGGCCCGCAGCCGGTCGCTGTGATAGGTGGCGTCGGCGGCGGGCAGCCCGCCCTGGAACTCCGACATGTCGTGACGGAACATCAGCCAGAGTCGTTCGACGGTGGGGAAGTCCGCAGCGCTGGCAGGCCGCACGCTTGCCTTGAAAGTGGTCATACAAGCACTTTCCGGCCGAAATCAACATCAGGCCGGAAAAGTAACAATACCAGAGGTTGATCATCAACGGCGCACGGTGCGATGCGTTACAGCTGCGGCGGCCACAGTTTTCCCACTCGTCGGTCGCGATCGAGTGACTCCTCCGCAGGGATCATCCCGCGCATGCTTCTGATCACGACCCCCTGTTCCACGGACCGACAGGAGATCATCATGCCCGGAGCACCCACGGTGGCGATCGCGCGCGGAGCGGCCGCGTGCCTGCTCCTCTTATCGGCCGCCCTGACGTCGGCGAACCCCGCCGGGGCGAGCACATCGGCGGTGGCGTGCGGGGACGTCCTGACGACGAACACCACGCTCACCGACGACCTGACCTGTCCGGGCGGCGCCCTGACCATCGGGGCCAACGACGTCGACCTGGACCTCAACGGGCACACGATCACCGGCTCGGGCACCGGCAACGGGCTGATGGTCGCCGGCCGGCGGGGCACCACGGTCCGCAACGGCACGATCGCCGGCTTCGCCTACGGGATCTACGTCGACTTCGGCGGCACCGTCCTCACCGCCACCGACGTACGGCTGCTCGCCCCCGTCGACGTCTGGCGGGGCACGGTCACCTTCACCGGCACCCGCCGGGACGCCTGCCTGCTGTCCGGCATCAGGCTGATCGACGGGCTGCTCACGGCCGACCGGTGCACGGTGACCGGGCAGACCGTCCTGGTGCGCAGCTCCGGCTCGACGATCCGCGACAGCGCCCTGACCGGCGGAAGCCTCACCGTCAGCGCCACAGACCGGAGCGTCTTCACCGGCAACGTCTTCGACGCCTTCCCCATGGGCCTGTCGAACGACAGCCGCCGCAACCTCGTGAAGACCAACGTCTTCAAGAACTCGCCCACCGCGGGCCTCGGCGCCAACGAGACCTTCCTGCCGCAGGACGCGAACACCATCGAGTACAACGTGTTCACCGGCAACGACATCGGCCTGCACTCCAGCTCCATGCTGAAGCACCTCATCGTCCGCAAGAACGTGTTCAACGGCAACAAGACCGTCGGCATCTTCGTGGAGAACCCGTGGGGGACAAACCGGGCCGGTCCTGATCCCGTCTCCGACAACGTGTTCGTCGGCAACGGCCACAACCCCAGTGGGCTCGTCGACCGCCTGGGGCAGATGGTCCAGGGCGGCATCCACCTGACGTCGCGCGCGGCTCTCACCCCGCCGGTCACCTTGAGGAACAACGTCGGCACCGGCAACGCCGGCCATCTGATCTGGGCGCCCCCGGGCACGGTCGCCGACGGCGGCGGCAACCAGGGACCCTGCGGCCCCACCCCCAACCCCGACCTGACCTGCTGGTGACGCCCTCGGCGGTCAGGCGACCGTCACGCCGCCTTCGGGGGAGTCGGTGGAGCGGCTGAGCTCCGCCCAGGCGTCGAAGTCGTCCTGGACGCGTCGGCGCCCGGCGCTGACCAGGCGCAGCGCGTCCGAGCCGAGCAGGAGGTGCACGGGCGGCTCCTCCACGTCCAGGAGGGTGAGGATGGCGTCGCCCGCACGATCCGGGTCGCCGATGCCCTGCCCCGCGAGGGCCTGGCGGCGGGTCCGGATCGGGTCGAACAGCGCGTCGTAGTCGGCGATGCTGCGGGGTGCGCGGACCAGTGACCTGCCTGCCCAGTCGGTCTTGAACGCGCCGGGCGCCACGGCGGTGACCCGCACGCCGAACTGGGCGACCTCTTGTGCCAGGGTGCCGGTGATGCCTTCCAGCGCGTGTTTGCTGCCTTCGTAGAACGCCAGTCCGGGGAAGGTGGTGTGCCCGCCCATCGAGGTGATGACGAAGATGTGGCCGCCGCGCCGTTCCCGCATGCCGGGCAGGACCGCTTTCATGGTCGCCACCGTGCCGAACACGTTGACCTCGAACTGCCGGCGCAGATCGGCCATCGACGACTCCTCGAAGGTGCCTTCGAGCCCGTAGCCGGCGTTGGCCACGAGCACGTCGATCGGGCCCAGTTCCGCTTCGGCGGCCCGGACCGTGGGGTCGATCCGGTCCGCGTCGGACAGGTCGAGGATGAAGGCGCGGGCGCGGTCGGGGTCCAGCGCCCGGAAGGCGGCCGCGTGCCGCTCGGTGCGTACGGTGCCCGCGACCCGGTGACCGGCCGCCAGGGCTCGCCGGGCGACGGCCAGTCCGAGGCCGGTGCTGACGCCGGTGATGAGGAATGTCTTGCTCACTACGGATGTCCTTTCGTGGACGCCGGGCGTGCGTGCGCACGGCGGCATCGACCCCACAGGTTGGGCGGGGTCGTGTCCGGGTGGTTTCAGTGGTGGTCAGGACCCGGCGGCGGCGTCCCGAGCGGTGACGGGTTCGCTGCCCCAGCTGGCCAGGAGCCGCAGGCGCTCCTCGGACGGCGAGCCGGACGGCGCGCAGTAGACGACGAGCGACTGGCCCGGGTCGGCGACCGAGGTGAAGATCTCGTACTGCAGTTCCAGGTCACCGGCGACCGGGTGGCGGAGGCGTTTGAGACCGGTGCTGCGTTCCTGGACGCGGTGTTCCGACCACCACGCCGGGAACTCGGGGGAGCGCATCATCAGCTCACCGATCAGGTTGGCGATGTGCTGGTTCCGCGGCTGGGCGGCGGCGGCCAGCCGCAACCCGTGCACGTAGTCGCGGGCGACGCGTTCCCAGTCGCACCACACCAGGCGGGCACGCGGATCCAGCAGCGTCCAGCGCGCCATGCTGCGTTCCCGGCGTGGCAGCTCGGCCACGTCGGGGAACAGCGACGCCCACAACCTGTTCCCACCGACGACGGTGAGGTTCCGGTCGGTGACGAAGGCGGAAGCCGTCTCCATCGACTCCAGCACCTGCCGCAGCGCCGGTCGTATCCGTGACGAGTGCTCGGCCCGGTCCTTGCGCCCGGCCGCGGCGCCCGCGAGGGTGAACAGGTGCCGCCGCTCGATGTCGTCGAACCGCAGCGCGTCGCACAGGGCATGCAGCACCTGTTCGGACGGCTGCCGGGCGCGGCCTTGCTCCAGACGGGTGTAGTACTCGGTGCTCACCCCGGCCAGTTGCGCGACCTCCCCGCGCCGCAGACCGGCGACCCGGCGACCGGCGTCGAACTCGACCGGCAGGCCGATCTCGTCCGGCGTGAGTCCGGCACGGCGGGCCCGCAGGAAGTCGCCCAAGTCGTTGTCGCCCATGCCCCAAGTCTGCTTCCTCGCCCAGCCGGCCACCAAGGGCGTAGCAGGCCCTGCCAGTACTACACACGTCCGTGGTCAAGCGCCGCTCGCCGCCTGCCCGCGGCGCCGGCGTCGGCCGCGCCGCCCCTCCTTGTGCGGAACGGGCGGACCCGGCCCGCCTTTTCCTGCGCGGAGGCGGTGCGCGAGACGGTGTACGTCGAGACGCCGATGGACAGCGGTCGCGACGGCCGCCGCGACCGGGTCGCCGTGGCCGTGATGCGCCCTCCCTGAGCGGGATGAGTGTCGCCACGATCCTGAAGGCGACGCCCTACTCGGGCCGGGAGTCGCCATCGACGGTGCCCGACCCGGGAGTGTTCAACGACTGGTCGACGAGTACTTCGTGCCACGGGGTTACGCCGCGGTGGAGGTCGAGGTGCAGGGCATGGGCGCCTCGGAAGGATGCCCGACGACCGGTGGCCGTGAGGACGTCCTCAGCGCGACCGCGGCCGTCGACCGGCTCAACGGAGGGACCGACGCGAACGGCGCGCGGTGGCCGTCGACTGGAGCACCGGCGCCGTGGGCATGATCGGGCTGTCCTACGACGGCACTCTCGCCGAAGCGGTCGCCGCCCGAGGGGAGGGGCTCAGGACCATCGTTCCCGAAGGAGCGATCTCCAGCTGGTACGACTACGCGCGGGATCGGGATCGCCTATCCCGATTCCCGGCCGGTTCGCATGTGGTTCGGTCCGGCCGATTCGTCGGCTGTGGGCACCCTCGGAGACACGCCCGCCACGAGCGCGACCCAGACCTTCACCGCCGACCCCACGCGGTACGCAGCGGAAATGATCGCCAACCCGTCGGCCGGCGCACCTTACCGGCTCGCCTACCTCGCGGCCCCCTGGCTCTCGCCCCGAGGGTCAAGCCGACCAAGCTGCCGATCGTCACGCGCGGTTCCATCGACGTCAAGAACCGTGACTCCGTGACCCGTCCGAAGGCCGTCGCCCCGGCCAGGCGTACACCGTGAGCCGGCGCCTGCACGCCACGGACCACGTCTTCCCGGCCGGCCATCGCATCGGGATCGTGCTCGTCGCGAACGACAAGGACCACGTCATTACCGACCCCGTCGCCAGGTCCGTGACCGTCGACCTCGGCCCGAGCAACGTGATGCTCCCCTTGGCGAACTGACCTCGCACCGCTGGGGACCCGGCGCCCGGCAGCGGTGCCCCTCACTCGCAGAAGAGCTCCACCCCAAGCCGCCCCACGCCCACCGGCGTCTGAATCCGTCGGGCACCGAGGTCGCAGCGGTCGGTCAGGACGACGTTCCCGATCCCCTTCACGGAAGTGGGTCGGGGACGTCGTCGCCCGTGAAGAGGGTCAGGGCGTCGCGGTCGGGGGCGAGGGTTTCCGACAGGCGCTCGGCCTGGCGGTCGATCATGCGCTCCAGCGTCTTCTCCGCATGCCTTGCGTTGCCGAAGGAGTCTGTGCGGGGATACTGCCGGTACGCCTCCAGCAGCCGCTCCAGCGCCTCGGGCGCGCAGCGATAGCCCTCGGCCTCCGCCTTGCGGCGCACGATCTCCACCATCTCCTCATCGTCATAGGAGGTGAAGGGGACGGTCGCGCCGAAACGGTGGCGCAGGCCCGGGTTCGCGTCGAGGAAGTGCTCCATCTCCTGCGGATAACCTGCGACGATCAGCACGGTGTCGTCCCGGTGCTCCTCCATCAGAGTCAGCAGCGTGGACAGGGCCTCGGGGCCGAAGTCGTTCTGCGTCGCGCTCTGAGGCATGAGCGAATACGCCTCGTCGATGAACAGCACCCCGCCGACCGCGCGCTTGAACGCCTGCCGGGTCAGCGGCGCGGTCTTCCCCACGTACGGCGCGATCAGGTCGGCCCGCGTCACGACGGTGACCTGGCCTTGCGGGAGCACGCCAAGGGCCGCCAGGATCCGTCCGTACAGGCCGGCGACCGTGGTCTTGCCCGTGCCGGGCGGGCCGGTGAAGACCAGGTGGCGCACCGGGACCGTGGTCGGCAGTCCGGCCTCGGCCCGCCGACGGGTGTTCTCCATGCGCATCACCAGGCGCTTGACCTCACTCTTCACCTCGGACAGCCCGATCATCGCGTCGAGCTGCGCCAGCGCCTCGGCGAGCGCCGCCTCGTCCCGGCGGCGTCCACCGCCGCGCACCTCCGCGGGCAGGTCCTCGGGGAGCAGCGTGTCCAGATCCGCCCCGCCCGCCGCGGCTCGCGCCGCCAGGTTGTCCGCCATCTTCTCCAGCAGGTTCCGGGCGGCACGCCCGTTGGAGAAGGTCGGCCCGACGAGCTGCTGCTGGAAGTGGGACGCGAGCAGCGGCAGAGTCTCCTGGGGCAGCTCGTACCCCTCGTCCCTGGCCAGCTTGGCGGTGATCTCCACCAGCTCCGCCGGCGAGTAGTGCGGGAAGGAAATGGTGCGGCTGAACCGGTCGCGCAGCCCCGGGTTGCTGTCGAGGAAGCGTTCCATCTCGGCGGGATAACCCGCCACAATCATGATCACTTCATCCCGGTGCGCCTCCATCAGCGTGAGCAGCTCGCCGATCGCCTCGCCACCGAAGTCGCGGCCCGAATCCTCCGGCACGAGCGTGTAGGCCTCGTCGATGAACAACACCCCGCCGAGGGCCCGTTCAAAGGTCTTCCGGGTGCGCGGCGCGGTCTCACCGATGTGCTCGCCGACAAGGTCGGCTCGTTTCGCCTCCACCAGATGACCGCTCTTCAGCGCCCCGAGCTCGGCGGCGATCCTGCCCCAGAGCTGGGCGACGGTGGTCTTGCCCGTACCGGGTGGACCCACGAAGACCAGGTGCTGCTGCGCGCTGCGTACAGGTCGCCCTGCCTGTCGGCGCCGCATGTCCAGGCGCAGCCGGTCGGCGAGCCGTCGCACCTGGGCCTTGGCCTGTTCCAGGCCGATGAGCGCCTCCAGTGCCGCCATCGCGGACCCGGCCGGGCTCTCGACGTCCGGTCTGCCGCTGGTGGACTCGCCGATCTCGGCAGGACCGGCGTGTGCGGGAGCAGCGGTCGCGACGACGGCGGGTTCTTCCCCCACGGCGGTGGCGGGCCCGAACTCCCCGTCGTGGTCGACCAGCCGTACTCCGGGACGATGGGCGCCGATCAGGTCACCGCCTGCGTTGTCCCGTACAGTGCATCCGTCCAGGAGCACGCTTTCATCCGTACGGATGATCACACCGCTCCCGGTGCTGCCGGTCACCTTCGTCTTCCGCAGGGTCGCCGCCGCCCCCTCCGCAAGTTCGGCGCCGGTGGCGCAGCTCTGTAAGGTGACGTCCTCCAGCCGCACCCGCCCGCCATGGACGTGGAAGCCGGCTCCGCCGGCGGCGACCGCACGACACCGGGTGAAACTGCCGTTGTCGACCGTGTACGCGTGACGGCCCGCCCGCTCGACAACCGAGTCCCGGACGGTGATCGAACCGCCCCCGCCGGCCTCCACCCCGAACACTTGGGGGTCCGTGATGCGCAGGCCCGCGAAGACACCACTCGAAGAGTTCACCACCAGCCCCGACTGGCAGTTCGCGATGCGCGCGTCCTCCACAGTGGGGTCGCCGCCTTCGCCGACATAGATCGCGGGGTAGGTCGCGCCCTCGATGGCGATGTCGCTGTAGGAGCCCCCCGAGGCGTCGATCTTCAGTCCGTTGCCCGCGACATCGCGGATCCTCACCCGGCGGGCCACCGGTCCGGCGGCCTCCGTCATCCAGAAGCTCGGTTCCGTCCCGCCGCTGATGTCGACATCCTCATACGTGCCGCCGGCGCCCTTGATCAGCAGGCCGCTGCCCCTCGCCTCGATGATCAGGTCACGCAGCACGGGGTCGCTGCCGCCGGCCACCCCCACCGCCGCTGTCGTCCCCCGGCCGGTCGCCGAGAACCGAAGAGAGCTGTAGGTTCCCCGAGAACGTTCCAGGATGGCCAGCCCGTTGCCGGCCACTCTCCGTACCGAACAGTTGGTGATCTCGGGTGCTGCCCCTCCGGTGACGAAGATCGCCGGATCGGTGGTCACCTCGTTCTCCCCGCCGTCGATGGTGCAGTTCTCGATGACGGGCCGGCCCCCGTTGATGAAGATCGCGTTGCTCCGGGAGCGATGAATCGTGCAGTCGCGCAGCGTGGGCCTGGCGTTGCCCAGGATCGATATGGCGGAGGCCCGGCTGTCATCCCTGATGTCCACGGACTCGAACGTGCCGGACGCGTCGGTGATCTGCAGTCCGACGCCGTTCATGCGGAGGTTCCGGAAGACCGGGGAGCTCCTGTCGGAGACCGACACCCCGAACTGCGTCCCGGCTCCCGGGTCGGAGATCCGGCAGTCCGAATACGTTCCCGTGGAGTCGCCCTCGATGAGGAGGCCGGTCGCCGAAGCCCGCTCGATGTCGCACCTCTCGACCGTGGGGGCGCTTGTCTCCTTCACCACCACGGCCGGGCAGTTCTCCGGGCCCCCTATGATCCGGCAGCGCACGATCGTGGGGTTGCTTCCGCGCACCACGATGGCGTTTCCGGTCGAGTTCGCCATTTCGCAGTCGCGGATGGCGGCGTCCGTGCCGTTGACGAAGGCGAAGCCCAAGGTCTCCTGAATTCGGCTTTCCTTGATTTCTCCCCGAGCGCCGTCGAAGACGATGGCGTGCCCACCGGTTCCGGCAATTGTGACATCTGACGCGACAAGGCGAGAGTCGGGCACGGCGAACAGTCCGTATTCGTGGCAGTCGTGGACGCGGCTGCGGCGAATACGGGCCATACCACCCTGATTCACGTAAACGCCACCGCATGAGGACGCCGAAACGGAGCAATCCTCAAGCAACGCCCGGCCGCCGTCGCCCACCACGACTGCGGCCCAGTCGGTCGCCGTCCCGTGGAACGCGATCCCGCGCACAATGACCTCTTCGGGAGAGGTGACCAGAAGTGCCGCCTGGGGGGATACCACGCGTACGGTGCCCGCATCGGCCGCTCTGAGCACCACGAAACGATTCAAATGCACCATTTCTCGGTACTCTCCGGGCAGCACCGTCACCACGTCGGACGCACGTGAAGCGCGTATTGCGTCCCCAATTGTCCAGAACTGACCCTGGCCATGTGCCGAGACCACCAAATCGCCCAACGCGCACCCCGTACCCACCAACCGAATACGTTTCCCACGCAGTCTAGAGTTGGTGATCTGCCATGTCTTGACCTGAATGGCCATGCTCCCACGAATGACCCCCGGGAACAGCGGCAACGGCACTTCGGAGGGAAGCTCGCCCGCATGGAACATGACGAGGTGGCGGAGCGCCTGCGCGAGCTGCTCACCGCGACAGCCGAGCAGTCGGCGGCCGTGGCGCTGGTGTGGCAGGAGATCGAGCGTCAGGCGGACTGGAGCGAGACGGCGACCCGGCTCCTGACCCAGGCTCAGCAGTTCGACAGCCCCCTGCTGACGGCGTCCGCCGCGGGCGTGCTGCTCTGCCTGCTGCGAGAGCCCGATCGCAGCACGGAAACGGAGCTGGCGGCACAGGTGTCCGCCCTGGGAGCGTGCCGCCCGGTGCCCGCGGACTGCCTTTCGGTGTCCGAGGCGTGCAACCGGCTCGTGACCGGCGGCGCCACACTGGCTCTGGCGGACTGCGCCGTCGAGCTCCTCCAGGACTGCCTCTCCCGGCTCCCGGCGGACTCCGCCGAACGCCCGGCACTGCTGGCGGTGCAGGCGAACGCCTGGCGGTTGCGATATCTCAGGAACGGCGCCGAGACTGACCTGAGCCGAGCAGTGGCAGCTGTGGACGAGGCCCACGCACTCGCCGGGCCCGAGCACCCCCTGCATGCCAGGATCCGGCACAGCCGCGCCACCGTGCACGACCTCGTGGGCGGCCCGGACAGGATCGGCAGCAGGCATCGCGCCTCCGCCGAGGACGGCGACACTGATCCGGGCACCCGAGGTCGCGCTCTGCTCAGCACCATCACCGAACTTCTGGCCCGCTTCCGCAAGAGCCAGGACACCGGAGCGCTGGACGAGGCGCTGGCACTGGCCGGGCAGGCGCTGGATCCCGCCTTCCAGCACGCCGGCGAGCGATGGTTTCTGCTGATGCGTGCCGCTCAGCCGTACGCGGTCAAGGGCTGGCACACCAAAGACGCGGAGCTGCTGGCCAGATCGATCGAGCTCCTGCGCGAAGCGCTCGACCTCCTGCCGGCCGGCCACGCGCTGGCCGTGGGCCTGCTGAACGAGCTCGGCTCCAGTCTGCACCTGCGGGCCCTGGTCCTGGACGACGAAGGCGAGCTGGCCACGGCGCTCTCCTTACTGCGCCGCTCGGTCGAACGCACACCCCACGCATCCGCCGACTACGCGTCCTTCTCGTCGAACTTCGCCATGGGCCTGTGGACGCTGTGGAAGCGCGGGCGAAGCCCGGCCGTCCTCGCCGAGGCGGTCCGCGTCGCGACGGACGCCCGCGACTCGGCCGCGGCCAACCCCACCTCCCGCCAGCACCTCGGACATCTGGAAGGGCTCGTGGGCACGCTGACCGGGCTGTGGGTTCAGCACTACCCCGCCACGGCCGGCCGGCATGAGCAGGCGAGGGCCGGGCTGGCCGCAGCCATGCGGTTGGGAGGGGAGACGGTCAACAGCGTGCTGACGGGCAGCATGAGCGTCGCTCTGGCCGCCGCCGCGGAAGACTGGTCGCTCGCGACCGATCTGAGCGCACAGGTCATCGAGTTGCTGCCGCACGTGGCCTCGCCCGCGCTGAGCCTCAGGGACCGTGAGCGCGGCCTGGCCGGGCTCACCACCGATCTGGCCCGTGACGCCTGTGCCTGCGCCTTGACCACGGGCTCCCCGCAACGGGCCCTGGAACTGCTCGAACAGGGCCGGGCCACACTCATCGACCAGGCTCTCGCCGGACGCCAGAACCACGACCTCGACCTCATCCGGCCATACGCCCCGGCCGAGGCCGTCCGGATGGCAGAGTTGCGCGAGCAGCTCGCGGAAACGGGGGAGGCCCGTCATGGAGCCGCGACCGACCGCCGCCACACGCTGGCCGACGAGATGCTCAGGCTGACGCGGACGATCCGATCTCTGCCAGGGCTGGAGCGCTATCTTCTGCCCCCTCGGCTTGCCGACGTGCGCACGCGTCTCGGGTCCGACCCGCTGGTGGTGATCAATGTCAGCCGCCATCGATGCGACGCTCTCATCGTCACCGGCTCACGCGATGTCACCGTGGTTCCCCTGCCTGATCTGACCCTGGAAGAGGCCGGCGAGCACGCGGCGGGGTTCACGGCAGCGGTCACCAGGCTGTCCGACCGCCCAGGGCCGCGCGAGCGCAAACAGCTCACAGGCGCCCTGCGGGAAACGCTCGCCTGGTTGTGGGAGGTGGTGTCCGAGCCGGTACTCACGGCTTTGGGCGTCACCTCCGCCACCGACGATCCGCCGCGGGTGCATTGGTCGCCGACCGGGCCGCTCGTCTTCCTGCCGCTGCACGCGGCCGAGCGCGATGGCAACTGCGTGCTGGACCGAGTCGTCTCCTCCTACGTTCCGACACTGCGGCTGCTCCCCGCCCGACGGGAACCTCCGGCCACCGGCCCCTCTCTCATCGTCTCGGTGCCGCGCTCCACGCTGCTGCCGGGCCGGCCGCTCGACGAAGCAGCCCACGAAGTCGAAGCGCTGGTTCGGGCCTTCCCCGAGTCGGTGCTGCTGGAGCACGACGACGCCGACGCCGGCAGCGTGCTCGCGGCACTCGGCCGCAGCCGGCGCGTGCACTTCGCCTGCCATGGGGAGACCGACGCGCACCATCCATCGAACAGCCATCTCGTCCTGCAGAACGAGAGACTCACCGTTTCGGACCTGATGCGGCAGCGGCTGGACAGCCTGGACCTCGCGGTGCTGTCCGCGTGTCACACAGCGCGTGGCAGTGAGCACATGCCGGACGAGATGTTGCACCTGACCTCCGCCCTGCAGATCGCCGGCGTGCGTCACACGGTCGGCACGCTCTGGCAGGCGGGAGACAAGTCCGCCAGGCGGTTCACCGAGCTCTTCTACCAGAATCTGCAGGGGGGACACCCGGTCGCCGCCGCCGTCCACGCGGCTGCGCGCACCCTACGGGGCGAGTCGACCACCCCGGCTGCGTGGGCGCCGTTCATTCACGTCGGCTCCTGACCGGGGGTGCGCTCGGCGCGGCTGGACGAGAGCGTGGTGAGGGTGGACGGACCTTGTGCAGGTAGGGCGCCAGCAGGATGCCGAGCTCAGCCGGGGTCGCCGCGCCCGACGGTGCGATGCCCAGCGACCTGGCCACCGGTCTCAGCCCGATGTCCACGGCGGCCTCCACCAGCGCCGCCAGGTTGGCAGTGCGCTCTCGCGCGAGGAACCACCCGGTCGCGTACACCACCGCCCCGCCTACGGCGGCCGGCCACCACACGATGCCCAGCAACAGGTAGGCGAGCCCCCAAGCGCTGGTCAGTACGGCCGAGTCGAGCGCCGACGCAGCGTCGCGCAGCCCGCCGCGCACCTGGGCGGACAGGACCAGCCACAGGCGGGGCCAGAAGAGAGTCAGATCCAGAGCGTAGAAATCGGACACCCGCTGTTCGGCCGACCGCATGCGCGCACCGATCGCGGAATGCGCGGCCAGCCGCTTCCACCTGGGGTTGAACCAGAGGCTGAGCAGCAACCTGGCCAAGCCCTGAGCCAGAACCCCGGCAAGCGCCGCGCCCAGCAGCACTCCGGCGGCTTCCGCGGCGAGAATGCCGGGCCGCGTCCGGGCCAGCTCGTCCAGCAGGTCGGCGCTCGCATGCGCAAGATGGTTCCAGTCGACCGCGTGCTCCTGCCTCAGGCGGAACGCGATGACCAGGAACACGCCGTACAGGAAGCCGGGCAGCGCGAGTCGCGCGAGCCAGCGTTCGGCCAGCTTGCCGCCGAGACCGGCCAGGAAGCTGGTCATGCGCGCGGCACCCACTTCTCAGGCATCGTCCGATTCTGGATCGCGCACGAGAGCACCGGCCTCCCGGGGTCATCCATGTCGCACGGCACCATCCGCGAGCAGACACCGTTGGGGCAGACGGCCTTCAGCACAGCACCTTGATCACCCCGCAGCCCGGGAGGGAGGCCGTAGCCGCCACGGGTGGGCTCGACGTCCTGCCCCATCTTGACCAACAGCCCGGTGAGCCGGTCGGTGCAATCCTCTCCGCGCAGGATCCCGTCGAGGCAGGACTCGAACTCCTCGGACAGGTCATGCTCGACGGCTTCTTCGCGAAGTTCTTCCAGAAACTCACAACACCATGCGATCAGCTCGCCCATCGAATTCTCTTCCCTCGTTTCCTGCGCGAACCCAACCGAGCCTTCTCACCCTGGCGACGCTGGTCACGAGGGAGGTATGCCTAGAGCGACAGCGGGGTGACAGGAGGCTCCCGGTCGGGCCGAGAAGATCCTCGTTGCTGTCTTACCGTGCCTCGATTCCGCTGTCCAACCACACCTCGACCCGTCTGGCCCACCTCATCCGCACACAGCGGGGGCTGGTCACCCGGTTCGAGGACGTCAGGGCGGCGACAGCAGGGGAGCCGCGGGAGGTGGTGGTGGCGGCGGCGGAGACGCCGGCGTACCTGACGGACCTGTGCGCGGCCGAGCGGGCCGATCCGGCCGACGACCTGATCAGCGCCATGGTCCGGGTGCACGACGAGGACGGTCCAGCTGATCGGCCACGGCATCCACTACTGCCGGGGCGCACCGCCGGCCCGCGTCGAGGGCGAGATCGCCTTGGGGTAAAGCCACTTCCTACGGGCGTCCCGCCGCCTGCCGATCATTCACGGTACGCGGACCGCTTCCGGAACTCGCCGATCGCCTCGGCCACGTCGGCGTAGTGGTCGCGGATGAAGAAGTGGCCCCCGGAGAAGGCGCGCAGCTCGAAGCCGGCGCTGGTGTGCAGGCTCCACGCCTGCACCTCCGCCAGGCTCGTCAGGGGGTCGTCATCGGCGGAGAACGCCACGACGGGGCAGGACAGCGGGGCCTCTCCATCGAACCGGTAGGTCTCGATCGCGCGGTAGTCGGAGCGGATCACGGGGAGTACGAGGGGGCGCAGCTCCATGTCGTCCAGCACCGCCGCGGCGCTGCCGTCCAGCATCTTCACGTGTTCGACCAGTGCCTGGTCGTCGAGCAGGTGCGTCATCTCGAAGCGGGCCCGGCTCGGGGCGCGTTGCCCCGACGCGAACAGCGCCACGGGGCCGCGGCCGCCCAGAGCCACGGCGGTCTGGAACGCCACGAGGGCCCCCATGCTGTGCCCGAAGAAGAGCCGCGGCCGGTCGTCGGCCTCGGCATCCAGAGCGTCGGCGACCTGGCCGGCCAGTGTCCGCAGGTCCTTGACCAACGCCTCGTGGCGGCGTTCCTGCCTGCCGGGGTACTGCACCGCGAGCACCTCGGCCGAGGGCGAAAGGACGGCCGACAAGGCGTGGTAGAAGCTGGAGGAGCCGCCGGCGTGCGGAAAGCAGACCACCTGCAGGTCGCCTTCCGGCGACGGATGGAAGCGGTGGAGCCAGGGATTCGCTCGGGTCACTGCGTCCCTCCTTCGTGACGACCGTGCTCTTTTCGCAAAAGAAGCCGGGACGATGAAACGGCGAATCATCTCTCGCGAGAATGCCGATCATACCCACTCGCCACAGCCCGCTCCCGGCGAACCCGGGACGGGTAGGGGGATGTCCTGCTGAGCACAGCCTTTGCCGAGCACTGTGGAAGCGCCTTTACGGGAGGGATAGGGGAGAGACGCCGCATCCAGATGCTTGTCGCGAAAGCCGCTAGGGGGGACGTAAGGGTTGGGGTGTGGAAAACGCCCATATAGCGTGCCGGTTGAGCAGGCAGGAAGCCAGCCTTTCGAAAGGGAAGCGCCGTTTTCCGTAATGGCCGTCCATCGATGGTCACGGTGACGGGAGAGGTGTGTCCCGACGTCGTCCGAGAGCCGGCGCGTGCTCCCTTTCGCTGGTCGAGGCAGACGTCACGGGAGACACGATGAGAGAGATCAGCAAGGTCGGCATCGTCGGAGGCGGCGTCATGGGCTCGGGCATCGCCGAGGTGTGCGCCCGCCGGGGGCTGGACGTGCGCGTCGCGGTCTCCGCCGAGACGTCGCTCGCACCCGCCCGGCGGCGTCTGGTCGCGTGGCTCGACCGGGGCCTGCGCAAGGGCGGGATCACCGAGGCCGAGCGGGACGCGGCATTGGGGCGCGTGTCGTTCGTCGCCGATCTCGGCGAACTCGCCGACCGGCACCTCGTCTTCGAGTCCGTGCCGGAACGTGAGTCGATCAAGCTTGAGGTGCTGGGCGCGCTGGACAAGATCCTCGACGACCAGGACGCGATCCTCGCCTCGAACACCTCCTCGATCCCGATCATCAGGCTCGCACGGGCCACCGGCCGGCCGAGCCAGGTGATCGGGGTGCACTTCTTCAACCCGGCTCCCGTGCTTCCCCTGGTGGAGCTGATCGGATCGTTGCTGACGGCGGAGGCGACGTTCGCGCGGGTGGAGTCGTTCGTCGCCGGGACGCTCGGCAAGGACGTGATCCGGTCGCCGGACCGCGCCGGATTCGTGGTGAACGCGCTGCTCATCCCCTACCTGCTGTCGGCCGTGCGCATGGTGGAAAGCGGGTTCGCCCCCGCCGAAGTGGTCGACAAGGGCATGACGCTGGGCTGCTCCCACCCGATGGGCCCGCTGAGGCTGGCCGACCTGATCGGCCTGGACGTCGTGGCCTCCATCGCCGAGGCCCTGTACGAGGAGTTCAAGGAACCGCTCTACACGCCCCCGCCGCTCCTGCTGCGCATGGTCGACGGCGGCCTGCTGGGCAAGAAGGTCGGCCGGGGCTTCTACGACTATCCGTGATCCTGACCGGAGGACTGGTGGACTTCAGCGACAGCGCCAAGGGCGGCACCGCGATGATCTTCCCGGGGATGGGCCCGGTCCGGTTCGCGGACGTCGCCGAGTTCATGCGGGGCGATCCCGCCGCGCGCAGACTGATCGCCCTGGCCGACGACGTCGTCGGCTACCCGCTGACGGACCGGTTCCACCGGTCGGAGGGCGACTACTCGGAGGCGGCCCAGGTGGCGTTCATGGTGAACTGCCTGGCCCTCGCCGACTGGGCGGAGCGCACCCTGGGCGTGACGCCGGCGGTGTGCGCCGGACCGAGCTTCGGCGGGAAGGCGGCCGCGGCGTACTCCGGCGCCCTGTCCTTCGAGGACGCCGTTCGCATGACGGCGGGCCTGGCCCGCTGCACCGAGGAGTACTTCGGCCGGGCCCATCAGGACATCGTCACCTGCTCGTTCGTCAGGACCCCGGAGCCCAGGCTCCAGGAGGTGCTGGCCGAGCTCGACGAACGCGGCGAATGGCACGACCTCTCCTGCACCGTCGACCACGACTTCTTCATGCTCTCCCTGAGGGAGCGGCAGGTGGAGTGGCTGGAGCGGCGGGTGCGCGCGGCCGGCGGGCTGCCGCTGTACACGATGCGCCCGCCGATGCACTCGGCCGCGTTCGAGCCGCTGCGACGCCTGGCCGAGGAGCGGGTCATGGGGGAGCTGTGCTTCGCCGACCCGAGGCTGCCGGTGGTGGACGACCACGACGGGACCCTGCTGACCACCGGGGAAGGCGTGCGGACGATGCTGCTGGACGGCTTCGTCAGGCCCCTCCGCTGGCCGGAGGTGGTGGCCGCGCTGCGGCGGCTGGAGATCGCCAAGGTGTGTGTCGCCGGTCCGGACGCGCTGTTCGGCCGGGTGGCGATCACCAGGGAGAGCTTCGAGGTGACGCCGGTGACCCCGAGGACGGCGATGACGCCGCCCCGGGCCCCGGTCGCCTAGACCGGCCCGGCCTGTCAGTGGCCGGGCGACCGGTCGGACAGCCCGCTCAGCACGCCCCACAGCGTGCCCGGAGTGCGAAAGGTGTCCAGGGCCAGCGCCTCGTCCTGGAACCGTACGTCGAATGCGCTTTCCAGAGCGGCCAGCAGGTCGACTATGCCGAGCGAATCCAGGCCGAAGGCCATCAGGTCGAGGTCCTCCTGAACCTTCTCGTCGGGTGCGAGAAAGGGCAGGCGCATTCGCAGAATGGTCTCGAACTGATCGTTCCACATTATGTGCGAACCCTTTCTTGTCGGCGGATTCGGAGCGTAGGTCTATTGTGACGATATAGGCCGTCTGCGGCAAAGTCCAGAAAACATAAGTGAATGCCAGGCGAGGAGGAAAGAATGGCAGGGGAATCCGTCTCGGCCCTCTACGGACTTTTTCTGGACGGCCTGCGGAAGTCGCCGGGCCGGACCGCGTTCCGGGTCGGCGACGACAGCGCGACGTACGAGCGGCTGCACGAGCTGGCCCTGTCGTGGGGCGGGGCGCTGCTGCGGACGCCCTCCCCGCGGCCCACTGCCGTGGGAGTGCTCGCCGGCAAGGGGACCGTCTGCTACGCGGGCATCCTCGCCGGCCTCGCCGCGGGGGTGACCGTCGTGCCGCTGCGCCCGGACTTCCCGGCCGCGCGCACCAGGCAGATGATCGAGGCCGCCCGGGTGTCCACGCTGATCGTCGACGAACGCGGGGGAGAGGTCGCCGCCACCCTTCGGGCAGAGGGCCTGGAGGTGCAGGTCCTCGCGGTCGGCGCGAGCCGCGCCCTGCCGGAACCTCGGCCGGTCCGCGCCGACGACATCGCCTACGTGCTGTTCACCTCCGGCTCCACAGGCGTTCCCAAGGGAGTGCCGATCACCCACGGGAACACCGGCCACTACTTCCGGTTCCTGGCCGGGCGGTACGACTTCACCTGCGACGACGTCTTCTCGCAGACCTTCGACCTGACCTTCGACTGCGCCATGTTCGACCTGTTCTGCGCCTGGGGAGCGGGCGCGACCTCGGTGGCCGTGCCCCCGGCCGCCTACCGGGACCTGCCGTCGTTCCTGGCGGAGCAGGGCGTCACGGTGTGGTTCTCCACCCCGAGCGCGATCTGGACGGTCCGGCGGACCGGCGGCCTTCGCGCGGCCGCCATGCCGCACCTGCGCTGGAGCTTCTTCGCCGGAGAGGCACTGAGGTGTGCCGACGCCGCCGACTGGCAGCGGGCCGCCCCCGCCTCCGTCGTGGAGAACCTGTACGGCCCGACCGAGCTGACCGTCACCATCGCCGGCCACCGCTGGTCCCAGGAGGCCTCGCCCGGGCTGGGCGTCAACGGCCTGTCGCCGATCGGGTCCGTGAACCCCGGGCACGACCACCTGCTGATCGAGGACGGACGGCTCGCGGACACCGAGGGAGAGTTGTGGATCACCGGGCCACAGCTGACTCCCGGCTACCTCGACCCCGACCACGACAAGGGACGATTCGTCGAGCGTGACGACCGCGTCTGGTACAACACCGGCGACCGGGTCCGGCGGGCCGCCAACGGCGAGCTGGTCTACCTCGGGCGGGCCGACAGCCAGGTCCAGGTGCAGGGCTGGCGGGTCGAGCCGGCCGAGATCGACCACGCCGTGCGCGGCTGCGAGGGCGTCGAGAACGCGGTGACGGTGAGCACCACGGCCGGGAACGCCACCGAGCTCGTCGTGTTCTACACCGGGCGACCCACGTCGATCTCCCGCTTCGCCGCCCAGCTCCGCAGGACGCTTCCGACGGGTCTCATTCCCCGTCACTACCGCCATCTGGACGAGCTGCCGTTGAACCCCAACGGGAAGGTCGACCGGGCGGGGCTGCGGGACAGGGCCGCGGAACTGGTCGCGGGGACGACGGTGGCCCCTGACGACCTTTGAGACCTTGACGCTTCGTTCCGGAAACGCGGTCAGTCCTCGCGGAAGCGGTTGATCTGGTCGATGTGGCGGGCGCGGAACTCGGGATCGTCGACGCCGAGGCCGGGACGCGGCGCCAGGCACAGCACCCCCACCTTGCCGCTGTGGGTGTTCTCGTGGACGCGACGGGCCGCCGCCCCGACCTCGTGCAGGCCGTACACGGCGGACAGTGTGGGGTGGACCGCCCCCTTGGCGATGAGCCGGTTAGCCTCCCACGCCTCACGGTAGTTCGCGAAGTGGGTCCCGATGATCCGCTTCAGGGCCATCCACAGGTAGCGGTTGTCGTACTGGTGCTGGTAGCCGGAGGTGGAGGCACAGGTGACGATCGTGCCGCCGCGGCGCGCCACGTACACGCTGGCGCCCATCGTCTCCCGGCCGGGATGCTCGAAGACCACGTCAGGGTCGTCGCCGCCGGTGAGGTCGCGGATCCGCGAGCCGAAACGCTTCCACTCCGTGGTGTCGGGGGTCTCCGGGTCCTTCCAGAACCGGTAGCCTTCCGCGCTCCGGTTGATGATCAGCTCCGCCCCTTGGGCGCGGACGAGCTCCGCCTTCGTCTCACTGGACACCACGCACACGGGGATCGCCCCGGCGCGCAGGACGAGCTGGGTCGCGTACGAACCGAGCCCGCCCGCGGCGCCCCAGATGAGCACCACGTCGCCGAGCTTGATCTGCCCCCCGTTGCGTGAGATGAGCTGACGGTAGGCCGTGGAGTGGACGAGGCCGGAGCAGGCCGCCTCCTCCCAGGTCAGGTGGGCGGGCTTGGGCATGAGCTGGTTCGCCTTGACCAGGCTGAGCTGCGCGAGGCCGCCGTAGTTGGTCTCGTAGCCCCAGATGCGCTGGTCGGGGTCGAGCATGCTGTCGTCATGGCCGTCGGCCGAGGAGAGCTCGACCGACAGGCAGTGCGCCACGACCTTGTCGCCGGCCTGCCAGCGATGCACCCCCGGACCGGTCTTCAGCACGACCCCGGACATGTCCGAGCCGAGCACGTGGAAGGGCTGGTTGTGGCCGCTGGCGGAGGGGACCGACTTGGCGTACCGCTTCAGGAAGCCGAAGGTGGGCATCGGCTCGAAGATCGCACTCCAGACCGTGTTGTAGTTGATGCTGCTGGCCATCACCGCGACGAGCGCCTCGCCGGGGCCCGGCTCCGGCGTGGGGATGTCCCAGATGGTCAAGGACTTGGCGGGATCGCGGTTCTCCGTGGGGGTCCCGTCGAAGAGGTTGACGTCGTCGCGGAGCACGACCGCGCCCCGGTAGCTCTCCGGTATCGGGAGATGCCGGACCTGTTCGGCGTCGAATTCCCCCGACACCAGGACGTCTCTGATCTCGTCCATCGATTCTCCTTGGGTGGGTTGTGGCTGGGAGGTGGTGCCCGGATCAGGACGGGCCGAGCTGATCGTCCAGCGTGGCGAAGAGCTCGTCGTCCGTGAGGTCGTCGAGGTCCTGCTCCTCGGGCAGGTCGGACGCCTCTTCGGCCGCCAGCAGGATGGCCCGGCACCGCTTGCCGATCTCGGACCTGTCCTCGGGGGACATGGTCTGCTCCCGCAGCAGCCGCTCCAGCTCCTCCAGCTGGACGAGGACGGAGCCGGACGTGCTCGGCGCCTCGGGAAGAAGCCTGTTCAGGATGAAGCGGGCGAGGGCCGTCGGGGTGGGATGGTCGAAGACCAGCGTGACCGGCAACTCCAGCCCGGTGGCCTGGTTCAGCTGGTTGCGCAGCTCGACGGCGGTCAGCGAGTCGAACCCCAGCTCGTTGAAGACCCGGTCCGGCTCGACGGAGTCGTCCGAGACGTGTCCCAGGACCGTCGCGGCCGCCGACCGCACCAGTGACACCACCACGCGCTCCCGCTTGGCCGCGGGCAGGCCCTCCAGGGAGGCCGCCAGCCCCCTGTTCTCCTCGTCGTCCTCGCGGGTGGACGGACCGTCGAGCGCCTGACCGAACTCGGGCACGCCGCTCATCAGCGGGCGGGGCCGGGCCAGCGAGAAGACGGGCGCGAAGCGTTCCCAGTCGATGTCGGCCACCACCAGGTGGGCGGCGCCACCGCCCACGACCTGGCCGATCGCGATCGCGGCGGCGTCGGGCGCCATCGCCCTCAACCCGCTGCGGCCGAGCCGCTCTCCGGCGGCCTCCATCATTCCGCCGCCGCCCCAGCCGCCCCAGGCGATGGAGGAGCCGGCCAGCCCTCGGCCACGTCGACGCAGGGCCAGCCCGTCGAGGAAGGCGTTGGCGGCGGCGTAGGGAGCCTGTCCGCTCGACCCCCAGACGGCCGCGCCCGACGAGAACATCATGAACGCCTCCAGAGGGCGGTCACCCAGGAGCTCGTCCAGGATCACGGCTCCGCCGACCTTGGCCCGTCCGAAACGGGCGAAGTCGTCCAGGGTGATGTCGGCCACCAGCACGTCGTCGTGTCCGACGCCGGCCGCGTGCATCACCGCGGTCAGCGGGGCACCGCCGGGCAGCGAGCCGAGGAGGTCGCGCACGGCTGCGCGGTCGGTGACGTCGCAGGCCGTGACCGTGACCGCGGCCCCCAGGCCCGTCAGCTCCGCTTCCAGCTCGGGGACGCCCTCGGCGTCGCGGCCGCGCCGGCTCACCAGCACCAGGTGGTCGGCGCCCTCCCGGGCGAGCCACCGGGCGACGTTCGCGCCGACCCCGCCGGTTCCCCCGGTGATCACGACCGTTCCGTGCGGCTTCCAGCCCTGCGTCGGCTCTTCCTCGCCGTACGGGGATCGCACCATGCGGCGTGCGTGCAGGACGCCCGCCCGGATCGCGACCTGGTCCTCGCCCGTCGTTCCCGCCAGCGCATCGTGCAGCAGCGCGACGTCCGCCGCGCCGGGCGTGTGCGGCAGGTCGACGAGCCCGCCCCAGGTGTCCGGATGGTCCACCGCGAGCACCGCGCCCAACCCCCAGACGGAGGTCTGGAACGGGTTCACGGACTCGCGGGCCTCGTCGACGGCCACCGCACCCGCGGTGGCGAGCCAGAGCGGCGCGGTCACGTCGGCGTCAGCCAGCGCCTGCACCAGCGTGAGGACGGACGCGGTGCCGCGGGACAAGGTCGGGTGGGCCGCGCTCGGTTCGTCGTCGAGCGGAAGAAGGCACAGCACGCCGGACACGGGAGGTTCCGCGCGAAGGGTGTCCGCGAGCGTCGCGCGGTCCTCATCGCCGACCACAAGGGTGCGAACCTGGACGCCGTTCTCCGGCAGGCCGGCGAGGACGTCGCGGACGATCGGCAGGTCCTGCCTCGGTACGGCCACCAGCCACGTCGCGTCCCTCGGCTTCTCCTGGGCGGGGGCGGTGGTCGTGCGCCAGGTCACCTTGTAGCGCCAGGTGTCGAGCTTGGACCTCTTGCGTTCCTCGTCCCGCAGTGACGTCAGGGCTGGCAGGACGGCCTTCAAAGAATCGGTGTCGACGTTCAGCCGGGTGGCCAGGTCGTCGCTGTCCGCCGACGCCACCTTCTCCCAGAAGCCGTCGTCCGCCGTGGAGACCGGTTTGCGGGTGGTCTTCGGGAGGAGCCAGTAGCGCTGGTGTTGGAAGGGGTAGGTGGGGAGGTTGGTGGGGGTTGGGGTGGGGGTGAGGAGGGTGTTCCAGGTGATGGGGGTGGTGGTGTGGGTGTGGATGGTGGCCAGGGCGTGGAGGAGGGTGGGGGTTTCGGGTTG